>CACNSW010000087.1 GCA_902623185.1 uncultured SAR116 cluster alpha proteobacterium | reverse complement strand
TTGATAATGCCCATACTTGTTGTGTTGCCACTTTCCTTCAATGTCGAACCATATTTTAGCTTCACAGAAGGTATGCTTCGTTTTGACCCGGAAGCGTATTCGCTACGTTGGTATAAGGATATACTGACCAACGGTATGGCAGCGCCAGAAGCGCCAATTGATTGGGCTTGGCTTGCGGATAGCTGGAAAAATGGACAGTGGATCAGGGCGATCAAAAATAGTTTCATCATAGGCATCGCATCAACATTGATTGCAACAACTTTGGGAACTGTGGCGGCTATAGGGTTAAGCCGGTCTGAAATGCCTTACAAAAGATTCGTTATGGCAGTTTTGATATCCCCGATGATTGTTCCTTTAGTTATCACTGCGGCGGGAATGTTTTATGCCTTTGCGCAAATACAACTCAACCAAACTTATATCGGAGTGATTCTTGCCCATGTAGTTCTGGGAACACCGTTCGTAATTATAACGGTAACAGCAACTTTGGTTGGTTTTGATAAATCTTTGATAAGAGCCTCAAACTCTTTGGGAGCGGGCGCAGGTACAACTTTTTTCAAAGTACAAATGCCTTTAATATTACCAGGTGTAATTTCAGGTGCCCTATTCGCCTTTATAACCTCTTTCGATGAGGTTGTGGCTATCATTTTCCTAGCCAGTCCCGAACAAAGAACTATCCCTCGCCAAATGTGGTCAGGTATTCGCGAGCAAATAAGCCCTACAATCCTCGCAGTAGCAACATTGCTTGTGTTTTTGTCAATTATTCTGCTGACCGTGATTGAGTTACTGAGGCGTAGGTCGGAACGTCTTCGGGGCATCACGCGTACATGATTCAAATTCATTAGATGGAGCCTGTAAAATATTCGGCTTTCTTGGAATGAATTCAAAGGAGATCTCTGTTACCGTACTTAATTGTTAATATTTTCGTTTTAAAATTTTTTTCTAAGCAAGCGTGGAAGGCACATGGATTCTGGATCAGCAAACGACTTGACTGTTATTGGAAAGGGTAGTGACTTTAATATCACGTGGGTGGATGATTATCTTATCATAAAAGAGATTGAAGGCCTCCTCACTGAAATTACCGAAGTCGAGGGGTCTTTGGACAGAGATACTCTCTACGATGAGTTGAATCCAAAAGTCAGATATTGTTTAGATCGGTGCGATTTTGCAATACAATCAGTTGGTGAATTGATTGAGGCTTTCACTTTTTTGGACGCGACTATTTTTCATAACCGGCAAATGCACGCGTCGCTGCATCAAAAAATTTCCATTCAATCGGACAAATCTGCAGAATTTAATCTGTATCTATCTTGTTTGCGTGATGCACTCTCTACCCTCCTAAACGCCAAAAATGAAGTGGCAACTAAAACGAGAATTGAACAAGGGTGATGTGAGCGAAGGAACGTGATCAAATTGACGCACTTTTCCTATCTCACAAAATAGGAGCTCTGATAATTGTCAAAGGTATTAGATAAAAACCCAGACCCGCCTATACGGACTTTCAAAACTGTTTGCCCGCATGATTGCCCGTCCGCCTGTGGCCTCGAGGTAAAGCTAGATAAAAAGGGAAAAGTTGCCAAGGTGTATGGCGGACGACAACATAGCTACACTGATGGTGTCATCTGCGCAAAAGTATCGCGGTACAGCGAGCGGATTTATCATCCTGATAGGGTAATGACGCCCCTTCGCCGTGAGGGTAAAAAAGGGCAATGGCGAATTTGTTGAAATAAGCTGGGATGAGGCTTTGGACGAGGTTAGCCGACGCTTTAACGACGTTGCAGAGCAATATGGCAGTGAGGCGGTATGGATGTATTACTTCGCAGGGACGATGGGATTATTGATGCGTGATGGCATCAATCGATTGGCGCGGGCCAAAGGCTACTCAGGTATGTATGGTACTATTTGTGTTAATCCTGCTTGGACCGGCTTTTTGGCTGGTACTGGCTTGATTGCTGGTGTTGATCCGCGTGAAATGGCGCTTTCGGACTGTGTTGTTCTTTGGGGCACAAACCCCGTAAACACACAGGTTAACGTTAT
>CACNSW010000086.1 GCA_902623185.1 uncultured SAR116 cluster alpha proteobacterium | reverse complement strand
TTGAGCCTGCACATGGTGTCACCCTTACTTCGGCAACGTTGCAAGACAAGGCACCACTGCGCAAACCAGAAGGAGATGACATATCATTAGTAAATTCACCACCAAATGATGGTTGGCAGTCAGCATTAGCTCTAACTGGGGCCATCCACCTGGACCATCCAAGCTTGCGGGCATCTTTTGCCTCACCTTTTGACTATGCGCAACAAACAAGGGTGCTCGTGGTCAACGATCTGGAACGCGACAGGCCAGAGGCCACCGCCGCTGCAATGGCCAGCTTGATGAAAGCGGCGGGTGGTGGTGGACTTGGCCTTTTCACCGCCATTCGGCGACTAAAAGCTGTCTATCCAGCACTGCTTGAAAGGCTAGAGGAAGCTGACCTGCCCCTTTATGCACAGCATGTCGACCGAATGAATCTGCAAACATTACTAGCTATGTTCCGCGAAGAACCTTCATCCTGTCTGTTGGGAACCGATGGAGTGCGCGACGGTATCGACGTCCCTGGTGAAGCCCTGCGACTGATTATCTTTGATCGGATGCCCTGGCCTCGCAGCGATATTCTATTTCAAGCTCGTGCCAAATGGCTGGGGCGAGAGGCCTGGACTGAACGTATCACCCGGCTCAAATTGAGACAGGCTTTTGGTAGGTTGATCCGCCGAGCAGACGACCGAGGGGTTTTTGTAATGCTTGATAACAGATTGCCAACACGGCTGACCTCAGCCTTTCCGCCTGAAGTCGAGGTTGAGCGGATTGGCCTTGCCGAAGCTATAAGAATAACAGGCAAGTTTCTCAGCGAATAACTGCACAAGAAAAAAGCCGGAGAAAGGTCCCGGCTTTCTTCTTTTCGATGATGGCGGCGGTCCTAGAAACCCATGCCGCCCATTCCACCCATACCGCCCATGTCAGGAGCTGCAGGCATTGGTTCCTTTGGCTCAGGCTTTTCAGCAACCATGGCCTCAGTCGTAATCAGCAAACCGGCAACAGACGCTGCATTTTGCAGTGCTGCTCGCACTACTTTAGTTGGATCAATCACGCCAGCTTTAATCATGTCGGTAAACTCACCGGTTTTTGCATCAAAGCCTGTATTATCATCCTTTCCCTCGAGCAATTTGCCGACTATCACAGAGCCTTCTTGACCAGCATTTTCAGCAATGTTGCGTGCTGGCGACTGAAGTGCTCGGCGCACAATTTCTATGCCGACCTCTTGATCTCTGTTTTCAGGATTTAGTTTTTCTAATGATGACGTGGCCCGAACGAGCGCCACACCACCACCTGGCACAATGCCTTCTTCAACAGCAGCACGTGTCGCGTGCATCGCATCATCAACACGATCCTTGCGCTCTTTCACCTCAACCTCGGTAGCACCACCAACTTTAATTACAGCAACGCCACCGGCCAATTTAGCCAAACGTTCCTGCAACTTTTCACGGTCATAATCTGAGGTGCTCTCTTCGGCCTGTGAGCGGATTTGTGTGCACCGAGCTTCAATCTCAGTCTTTTCCCCAACACCATCAACGATTGTTGTCTCGTCCTTAGTGATCTCAACTCGCTTGGCTGAACCCAACATTTCAAGCGTGAGACCGTCGAGTGAGATGCCAACTTCCTCTGACACAACTGTACCATTTGTGAGAATGGCGATATCCTCCAGCATGGCCTTGCGACGATCACCAAAGCCCGGGGCTTTCACTGCAGCCACTTTCAAACCACCACGTAAGCGATTCACCACCAGAGTCGCTAAGGCCTCACCTTCGATGTCCTCAGCGATTATGAGCAATGGACGGCCAGACTGGACCACTTTTTCGAGAATCGGCAACATATCCTGTAAATTTGACAATTTCTTTTCGTGAAGCAAAATGTAGGGTTCTTCAAGAACAGCACGCATCTTTTCCGCATCTGTCACGAAATAGGGTGACAGGTAACCGCGGTCGAACTGCATGCCTTCCACAACATCTAATTCGGTATCTAAACTCTTAGCTTCCTCAACGGTGATCACGCCCTCATTGCCTACCCGCTCCATCGCTTCGGCGATCATCTTACCAATTTCTTC
>CACNSW010000085.1 GCA_902623185.1 uncultured SAR116 cluster alpha proteobacterium | reverse complement strand
TGACAACAGATTTTGAAAAAAATTTCAATTGGCGGTGGCCGCAATGCGTCAATTACATTTTATCTTACTCATAAGAAATCTCTGGCGCTCGCTTTATTTCGGATTAAAATTAAGATTTCAGGGAGTTAAAACCGTTCTTCCAGCCACAACTCCATTTCGTAAGTCTTCTATAGCCTGATTTGCCTTTTCCAAGGGAAGAGTGCGGATAGGGACTTTGATATCAAGGCCACCTTTTACTAATTCCACCAATTCTTTACATTCCTCCAATGTTCCAACGTAAGACCCTATTATTTTTAACATCTTGAACGATAGGGGTGGTAAGGATAGCTCGTGCGCGCCTCCGTGTAATCCGACGTGGACATGTGTGCCGCCTTTCCTCAAAACTGATAAGCCAAGCGCCATGGTTTGGTTCATACCAACAAAATCCAGGCATGCCGCAACTCCATTATCATCTGACACAAATTCCATAATTTTATTTTGAGGCTCATCAATTGAGCTGGAAACGGTAAAATCTGCACCGATATCTCTAGCAATTTCCAACTTTGCATCGTCTAGGTCGAGGACAATCAACTTAGCTTTTGTCATAAATTTTGCGATATTAATTGCTGCCAGGCCAAGGCCGCCGGCTCCAATAATTACCAATCGGTCTGCTTCAGTTAAACTTTCAAGATTTAGTTTCTTTAACGCACTATAAACTGTAAGACCAGAGCAAGAAAGCGTGCAAGCCAGGTAAGGGTCGATACCTGTGTAATCAATTAAGAATTTTTTGTGAGGCACTACAACGTGATCCGAGTAGCCCCCGTCCACTCTAGTTCCAATAATCTTCGGTGCATCACACACTTGGGACATCCCGACTTTGCAAGATTGGCAAACTTCACAGTTGATCCAAGGATATATTAAAAATGATTTTCCAATCAGATGTTCTTGGTCCTTTGACCCAACCGAAATGACCTTCCCAACTGGCTCATGTCCAAGGGTAAAAGGAGGAACAACCCCCCTGGAACTGACAGGGAAAGTTTTTCCTCCACCTAAATCAAAAAAACCTTGATGTATGTGCAGGTCGCTGTGGCAGACGCCACACGCTTCTACAGACAATAGTATTTGGTCGCCACTCGGGCGAGGCGTTTCATACTCTCTTAGTTGGAGTGGTTGTCCCCATTCAATAATCTGCATTGATCTCAAGGTACGACGCCTCTAGGTAAAATATTCAGTCTGTTAACAGGAACTATTATCTAGAATTCAGAAAAAGTACCGTGACATTATCGTTGTTATCTAGATAAAGATGCTTATCAAACTCTATAGTTCTACAGATCTGAACTCTTTGGCTCTAAAATGTCAATTTTTAGATTTTAAACCATATCTATGCTGTGACTTTTTTAATAATTTGTATTTGATCATTCAGATCTAGGAATGGTGTTTCTCATGCTTAGGCGCTCTGAAAATTCAGCAAACCAATCTCGCAGGTTTTGATTCTTTGCCCGCCAGTTTCTGTTGTTGTGGCGATAGTCTAGATATCCTAATGCACATCCAAGTGAAATCTGGCCCATATTTAGGTTGCCACTGAGTATTTCACTCGAACGATTATTATAGAAGTCAAGAGTGCGCTCTATTTTCTTCCACAAATTTTCTAGCCACTCAACATTTTGATATTTGTCTTGACGGTACCTATGCTCGTACACCATCAAAAGTGCCGCATCTAGGATACCATCAAAATTTGCTTCTGCTGTTTTAATATTCCACTCCAAATTTTCTTTTGCCAAATAAAGATCGGATTTGCCAATAGAATTCAAATACGAGCATATTACTCTGCTATCAAATATAGTAGCGCCATCTGGGAGAACTAATGTTGGAATCTTGCCTAGTGGCGAGACATCAACTAAGTCTCCAACAACACCTAGTGGATTTGTCCGAACGCTTACAATCTCCACATTTTCAGACATTTTAACTTCGTGCAAAGTAACCATAACCTTTCGAACATATGGCGACCTATCCGAGTAAAATAATTTCAGTTTTTGCATAACTTATTTCCAAGAATTATTGTCTTCTGATTTTGTGC
>CACNSW010000084.1 GCA_902623185.1 uncultured SAR116 cluster alpha proteobacterium | reverse complement strand
TAAACTTTACACCAATTACATCGCTGTTCCTCTGCGCTTGGTGGTTATCAATTAGGATACTCTCAACTATTTCGCAGTAGTAAATAGTCGCCTCATTGGCATCAGTAGATGCAACTTTAACGAAGGGTTTTATAGTTTTTTTCTTCTGGAATTTATCAATCAGCTTTTTATTGGTTGGCACAGATAGCCGCTGTCCAGTAGCAAGACTGTCTTGTAATTTTAAGCTATTCGCAGCACGTAGATCTCGTTCCGTAACCCCGTAACGGTCTGCAATTGAAGCGATGGTCTCACCCGGAAATACGATATGATAAAAGTGAGTAGATACTTCAATTTCAAGCGTTTGGCCTTCCCTTAAACCATAAGGGCTTTCAAGATTGTTTTTACTAATAATTGAATCTGCGTTCACGTGGTAACGGCGAGCCAATGTGTAAACTGTGTCTCCAGATCTGACAGTGATCATGCCATTCTCAGGTATTGGTTCGCTGCTTGAAACATCAGCCAACGTTATGTTGACTAAAATTTGGGGCCATAGAATTACTGACAAAAACAGCAACAGTACTAGTATTATTGTATTTTTTTTCATCATCATCATGGTTTTATCAATTTTTTGCGCATTCAAGCATCGTCATTCATCTCACGGAAATCTTCCACCATAACAATCATCCTGTCTAAGAAATCCTTCAAGCCTTTCGCACCATCTCTATTAAAGATGACATCCACTACATTATGAAAGCTATCACCCTTATCTAACTTTACAGTAGCAATGAAAGAATAGAGATCAGTGGACAACTCTGTCTGCAGACGGTTGTCAAAGTCTTTGAGGATGTTGGATTTGAGTGTTTCGTTAAGAGTCATTTGAAAAGACCCCTTTAGTCACTTGGTTCTACCCTGTTGATGATCCACACGGACGACAGAGTAAATATAGTCATGAAGATTATAGCTTGAGTTAATAAGGCAATTTTATCCAAAACTCCCAAGATCGGGAGGTAATTACCAATACGCAAAGTAACAAAACCTACCAATGTGAACACAATCATCAGGCCGATTTGGTTGATATACGCATTTATCCAGAGTTTAAAAAATTCACCGAAAGTTCTTTGCAACATCATCGCATTCAATCCAAAAATTACTTGCACAAACCATTTACTTCTCCATAAGCACCCTTGTCACACATTGGGGTTCCCTTATCAAATTGCCCGTAATTATCAGCAACTATGGTGGAAGGTTTTTCACTTCCACCGAATATATATATCAATCCTACTACGGCGATAATCATCAGTAATATTTTCATTTTCATTATCTAACACACTAGAAAAATATATTGCGGATCAGATTCTTAGGTCACGTGCACACATCCTTTGTTCCGGGCTTCTTTAGTGTGCCAGTTTCACGAAGTTGGCAAATTTATAATTGAACCATTTGTGGGCCCGCACGATGTCAACATTGCAAATTTTAGAAGCACGGATGTGATTTATTTAATTCAAACTACTTACCTAGAGTCAAGAAAACTGCTATAACATTTCTAGGCATTTAATCACCAACTTGTGCGCCTTGGCATCCCGCCTAAAGCACTAAAGCGGAGGCGCACATGACAAATGTGATTCCATTTCCACGAAAAGATCAAAGTCCATCACCATTGCCAAGGCAGCGGGTGTTTTACATCGGCTATTGGTATGTTGGCCCAGTGTTATGCCAAGAGGTTCAAACGCTTTATCTCAAGCGAAAGGGCCTGAAAAACGGAAAACGTTATTGGTCCGTCATTACCTACGGCAAGTATGATGAGAGTGATAACAGGACATATTCAATTGAAATTGAGCAGTGTGAGGAAAATGATGTTCCAGACATGCTTGAATCATTTGATTTGGATAACAAGGTGACACTCTCAGAACTTGCTGATATGGGCTGGCGAGGTCGGGTTATGTATTCGGCAGACATAGTTCCGTTAAAACCGGAGCAATAAAACAACTCAGAAAGACGGGGCAAAGAATTGCCCCGCTTCCAGTTGACAAATACCTAAATATGCATATTATGCATTTATATGAGATATGAAGTTGAAATAAACCCAATCAAAAGACGCAGGGTTTCTCTTGGTTTGAGCCAAAAGGACATGGCAGATCGTCTGGGTATAACGCAGTCGCAATACTCACGAGTTGAGAAATTAAAAACTGATCCAGAAAAATACATTGATCGCCTTGCAGTGATCTTTGGGTGTGAGCCAGAGGAGATTTTTGGTCAAAAGATCAT
>CACNSW010000083.1 GCA_902623185.1 uncultured SAR116 cluster alpha proteobacterium | reverse complement strand
TTTAGCCAAATTATTCAGGATGCCACGGATTGCGGCTTTCTGGATCGGGTCGAGGCCATCAGTTGGTTCATCTAAAAACAGCACGGGAGGGTCACCAATCATTGCCTGTGCCAACCAAGCGCGCTGTCTCCAACCTTTTGACAATCTTCCAAGCGGAGATGCCAAAACCTCATAAAGTGCAAGGACGTCGATAATCCGGTTAATCTCGAAATCTGCATCATCCTTAAAAAGTCCCTTGGCATTGGCAACAAACCGTAAAAATTCTGATACATAGAGGTTTTCAAAACCATTAACCGCTTCTGGAAGGTAGCCTACCTGCGCTTGAGCAGAAACTCGTTCCTTAACAATTGAACAGCCATTGATTTCCGCATCACCGGAGTCAGGAGTGAGCGAGCCTGTAAGCATCTTAATCAAAGTAGACTTGCCAGCGCCGTTGGTCCCCAATAGCCCAAGAACGCCACCACGTGAAGCTGTGAGCGAAAGGTCAACAACTGCATTAGTTGAGCCATAAGATTTGTTGAGTAAGCGGGCTTTAATTGTCATCACATTACCTGCAGCTAAATATTGCCGTCAGCTTCGATCACAGATCAACGATAAATCCCGCAACAATAAACAAGAAAACACTCAACCCCATAAGCCAATAGCCTATTTTATTGGCTAATTTTTCCCAAGAAGGTCTCGTGCCATCCCTGCTTTCGCTGTCATTATCAATTGTGAAATTTTCACCAGTTGGCTTCCTAGAGAAAAGGTTGGGCAATATAGTAAATATAGCTCCAATGAGAGCGAGCCCCACCACTATTGGCTTGCCACTCAGCAATTTAAGAATTTCCAACGCGTCCAAAAGCACTCCATTTTTCATAAAAGACGGCTAACCAACAAACGGTCTGAAAAAAGGGTTATTTTAACACCGCGAAGCTCTTCATAGCTTCGTCGTGCAATAGCTCCATAGCGTCTTTTTTATATTTAAACGCTTGTTCAGTCGTTAGCATCTTATAGTCTCGAGGCCTTGGTAACTTGATCTTCATAACTGTTTGAACCGTCGTTGGCTTATTTGAGAGAACGACTAGATTATCTGCGAGAAAAATAGCTTCGTCGATTTCTGACGTTACAAATATGTTAGTTTTTTTGTTTTCTTCGAATAAATCTAGAAAAAACTCTTGCATTAAACTCCTGGACATGGCGTCCAGACCCCTAAAGGGTTCATCCATGATCATAACCGTTGGTTCATTTATCAGGGCCCGAGCAAGTTCCGCTCTTCGTTGCATGCCACCCGACAACTGAATTGGGTATTTGTGAATAAATTCTCCTAAGCCAACTTTGACAAGAAGCTCTTCAGCTTCGTCTTTCAGAGCCTGGCCAGACTTCTCGCCACGCATTTTAGGACCAAAAACAACATTTTCGTAAGTTGTTTGCCAGGGAATCAACGCTGTCTCTTGAAAAACCACCATACGGTCTTTAGCCGGCCCTGTTATAGGCTTGTCATCAATCAACACCTCACCGCTATCTGGCGCTTCAAAGCCAGCCATAATATTGACGAGAGTTGATTTACCGCAACCTGATGGACCAACAATTACAGTGAGTTCCCCAGCTGGAAACTCAATACAGATGTCTTTTAGCACATCATCAGAAAGCCAAGCCTCTCCATAGGATTTTGATACATTACGTAAAGTCACACTCGATGCACCATTTGGCAGAACCTTTTTATTAGATTTTGATTTTAAGGTCTGTTTCCCAGCCATTGCATTCTCCTAACAACGCACTCTATTTTTTCCGGCGTCTTTTCATCACCGATTATTATCACTTTAGAACAGGCGACGCCACGGCATCATAAAGTAACCAAGCTTCCTTATCGCACTTGACGATAAATAACCGGCTATACCTATCGAAATCATCCCGACAACGATTTGTTCAAGAGAGCCGCCCATGTACGAATTCCATATAAAGAAACCGAGTCCTCCGCCTCCCTGCGTTCCTCCACCGGAGATCATTTCTGCGGCAAGCACAACCTCCCAAGTGATACCCATACCGACAGCGGCGCCAGTAAAAATTGACGGGAGGGTGCCTGGTAAAACAATCTTCCAAAACAAATCAAATTGTGAGGCACCCATTGACTGAGCTGCCCGAAGGTAACTGATATCAATAGATCTTGCACCCCCAAGAACATTGATTACGATTGTAAAAAATGCTCCTAAAAAGGTGACGAATGCAATTGACATTTCATTGGTTGGCCAAAAAATAAGCGATG
>CACNSW010000082.1 GCA_902623185.1 uncultured SAR116 cluster alpha proteobacterium | reverse complement strand
AATGTACTGAGTAGAGAACAGTTTATATCCGATGAAAATATAGAGAAATATAGCCAAAATATTTGTCCGATCGCAGAGGGGCTACAACCTCGACTTTTTCTATTCAAGACCAATTACTGGGACCTTGAACGGGCGCGCGAACAGGCAAAAGTCCTAAGCAAAACGTTGAAGTTTTTTGCTTAGCCCAACTTACCCGAGAAGAAATTTGAAAAAAACATTGAAAAATATATTGATTACAGGGGGTTGCGGGTTCATAGGAGTGAATTTTGTCAAAAAAGCTGTGAGCGAAGGGTGCAATGTTTTAATCATAGACAAACTAACTTATGCTTCAAACATCAGTGCCATTGAGGAGGAGCTGTCTTTTCCAAATGTTGAATTGCTTCAAGCTGACATTTGTGATGCAAAGAAAATATCCCAGGCCATCAAACAACACACTCCAGAATGCATCGTGAACTTCGCAGCGGAATCCCACGTTGATAGGTCGATTTCAGATCCAGGAAATTTTATTCAAACAAATATTGTAGGCACTTACGAATTACTAAAGTTGGCCACTGAGTATTGGCAAAAATGGACCTCTGCCTCAAGTCATTCATTTCGCTTTCATCAAATTTCGACAGATGAAGTATATGGAGATTTACCACATCCAGTGGAAGAAATTGACTTAAAAGAAAAAGTTTCTTGCTTCACTGAAAAGACGCCGTACAAACCGAGTTCACCATATTCAGCATCAAAAGCGTCTGCCGATCATCTTGTTAATGCATGGTCAAGAACATATGGGCTTCCTGTTACAATTTCAAATTGCTCTAATAATTACGGGCCTTTCCAACATCGCGAAAAGCTTGTACCCAAGACGATCCTAGCTGCGGCCAACCTCCAACCAATTCCAGTTTATGGCAGTGGACGTAACATAAGGGATTGGGTATTTGTGGAGGATCATGTGGATGCAGTTTTTAAAATATTAGAAAGTGGAACTCCAGGTGAAGTTTATAACATTGGCGCACGGGCTGAATATGAAAACATCAGTTTAGTGTCATTAATTTGTGATTTGTTTGAAACAAAGGTGCCCATAGCTTCGCATCCAAAAAACTTTGGAGGTATAAAGTGTTACAAGGACCTCATAAAATTTGTTGCCGATCGACCTGGTCACGATGCGCGCTACTCTATTGATCCCAGAAAGATTGAGACGGAGCTGGGATGGTTTCCTGTGATGCCAATGAAAAAAGGAATAATTAAAACTATCAACCATTATTTGACAGACTTAGAAATCGGCTCTGGTTAGATGAAAAAGGCAACCTTTATGGCAAGGGTCGCAAGGGCTCTTAAAAATTGTTCAGCATCAATAAAATGTGTTGGCTTATGCACCACTTCCACTGCTGGGAATAAAACTTTAAATTATTTAGCGCATACTCGAGCTTATGATGACAGCTTTAGCTATCTACATCTTGTTCTTGCCTCTACTTCAGATGCGTTAACGGTAATCGAAGAATTTGACGCAGTAGTTGACCATTGGTTCATTGATTGTGAAGAAAAAAACCACGCATTTGATGGCCATATTATTAAAAAGACCCTCGCTGGAAAGACATATAGTTCCATAGAGCCAAACGCACTGACTGTTGATGCTATAATGGGGTTGGTAAGTCAAGAAACCAATCAATCTATTTTAATTCTTGGAACGGGTAATGTTGCTTTTGCGCTTTCACAGCGTCTAAAGCTAAATCGCTATGAGTTTAATTGGTTTGGGGCTAGGTGCCACATCACAAGTTCTAGCCAACTGATGAATAACGTGTTTCCTGATCAAAAATTTTTGAAAGATCGCAGTATGCATTTTGGTATAGTTATTAACACAATCCCATTTTTTAACATTGGTTATGCGGCTAAACAAATTAGAGCAGATGGCTTGTTTTTGGAGGTGAGCGGTACTACTCAAAGTTACCTTAAGGATCTTGAAGTAAGAAAGCTTCGATTGGACACAAGCAGTCACCTTCTGAATTACGTGAGGTGTTCTTTAAATAAACATGAGGATTATAGCCCTGGCCGGAGCGAGTTTGGCGGCATTGCAATTTGTTCAGGAGGATTTATAGGCGCCCCTGGTGATTTAGTGGTCGATAATTATCGTGACCCAAAATATGTTATTGGCATTTCTGACGGTCTGGGTGGGTTTGAGAAGCGCATTAATAAGCCCTTTGACATTTTAGAATGGTGTGAACTTGATTAGTCATATTGAGGGTCAATTTGATGATTGAGAAACCAAAGATACTGATAACAGGATCTAGTGGACAGCTTGGCTCCCGTCTCATAAGCGACT
>CACNSW010000081.1 GCA_902623185.1 uncultured SAR116 cluster alpha proteobacterium | reverse complement strand
CCTTGAGCAGAGCGAGTTCATCCAGCAGCATGAAGGCCGCCTTTGGCAGGATTGCTGCCATGTCCTCTGCAGTATTTGGGCGCGGCAATGACAGCTGGGCAGCGAGGCCGACTGGTGTTGGCAGACAGAATCGGGCTGGCCGGGCAAAGGCAAATAATTCCATTAGATCAAGACAGCTCTTTATCTCAATTCCACTTTGCGCCTCGCTCCAACGGCGGTGACATGCAAGCGGTGGGCTAAGCGCTAGTTCTGCGGCAATAGCCTGCCGGTCACGCACCGTGATCTCGCCATTCTGAGTAATCCAGATGATGCGGGTGCCATGTGGATAGAGAACGGGGATTCTTTGGAGATCAGGAACTGTGGTCTGTGTCCTATTTAGTGGAGATGAGGGGGCCTGTGATGGGGGGCTGTTAGCGTTATTCTGCATGTGCCAGATATAGTGCTAAATTGGGCCGGCTGCTAGTACAGCTTGCCTGCATACGCAATTTGCGGCATATGATATTCGACTTTTGCAGCCAGCTTAATCGGGATGCGGGCCATGGATAGTAAAACTCAGATAAGAGAACTTGGAAAACCGGATATGACTGATGCTGTTTCTGTCCTTAGGAAGATCGCCAGTGATGCAAAGGCATGGCCTTTTGTCGAAGCTCGTAAATTGCTTCAGAGGCTTGAGAAAATAAGTGGTAAAGATGAGGTCGTCTTTGAAACAGGATATGGTCCATCTGGGTTACCGCATATTGGCACTTTTGGCGAAGTCGTGCGAACAACAATGGTGCGCTATGCGTTTGAGATGATGACAGGTGCAAAAACAAGACTGATATGTTTTTCGGATGACATGGACGGGTTTCGTAAGATACCTACCAACCTCCCAGATCCAGATCAACTGATCCCGTATTTGGATATGCCACTGACAGCTGTAAGAGACCCGTTTGGCAAAGCACCATCTTTTGGCGATCATAACAATTCAAGATTGCAGGCGTTTTTGGACTCCTTCGGGTTTGATTATGAATTTGTCAGTTCGACACGTTGTTACAAGGCTGGCGATTTTGATGATGCCATTCGCACTGTTCTCGATCACTATGAGGCAATCATGAAGATCATGTTGCCAACGTTAGGCACCGAGCGGCAGATTACCTACAGCCCGTTCTTTCCGGTCTGTCCCGATAGTGGCAAGGTACTGCAGGCGAAAGTGGTTTCCCGCGATGTTGCCAATGACAGCATCACTTATGTTAATCCTGATACAGGTCTCGAGGTTGAGACAAAGGTGACTGGTGGTGCCTGCAAGCTACAGTGGAAAGTTGACTGGGCAATGCGCTGGCTTGCTCTTGGTGTTGACTATGAGATGAGTGGCAAGGATCTGATTGACTCTGTTACCCAATCGTCAAAAATCACGCGCGCACTTGGTGGCACGCCGCCAGTTGGCATTTCATACGAGCTGTTTCTCGACGCGAATGGTGAAAAGATCTCGAAATCCAAGGGTAATGGTTTGACGATAGACGAATGGCTGCGCTATGGCAGTCCCGAATCGCTGTCACTGTTCATGTATAACCAGCCAAAGCGTGCTAAGCGCCTGCATTTTAATGTCATTCCTAAGACAGTGGATGAATATTACCAGCATCGCACTAAGATTGCTGATCAGGACAAAGCGGCCCAGATGGAAAATCCGGTATGGCACATTCATAGTGGTGTTCCCGAGACAGCCGCGCTTCCTGTTACCTTTACTTTGCTGCTCAATCTGGCAGCGGTTTGTCTGGCGGAGGAACCCTCCGTTGTCTGGGGTTACGTCAGCGACTATGCCCCGGGTGTTACTGCCGAGGCACATCCTGAGTTGGACCGCCTAATTGGTTATGCTGTGAATTACTATCAGGACCTGGTCCGTCCGACCAAGTCTTACCGTTTGCCGACCAAAGCCGAAGGTGCGCATATTGCAGCTTTGCTTGCTGCGTTTGATGCGCTGGCAGATGACGCCCCAGCTGAAGATATCCAGTCAGCTGTCTATGCAACTGGTAAGGCAGCTGGCTATGAAAATCTGCGCGAGTGGTTTCAGTGCCTCTATCAGGTACTGCTCGGACAGACTGAGGGGCCGCGTATGGGATCATTTTTTGCACTCTACGGGCGCGAGAAAACCCGTCTTTTATTAACAGATGCGCTTGCTGGCAAACTTGCCAATAAAACGGTGGCTGAAGACTGATGTGGCGCGCGGCTGCGGCACTAACGCGTTGTCTTCCCGCAGAAGCGGCTCACCGGTTTGCGGTACGAACATTGCGGTTGAATATTGGCCCAAAGCCGGATGTGCCTTCAATGCCACTAACGATTGCTGGCATCCGCTTTGACAATCCGCTTGGGTTGGC
>CACNSW010000080.1 GCA_902623185.1 uncultured SAR116 cluster alpha proteobacterium | reverse complement strand
CACCGCCAGTGACCTATCAACGGCAGATGGCGCTATACGGGGCGCTTTTGCAGCAAATTTATCCAACCTACCGGATCGAGGGATGGCTTATATGGACTGAGGATGCCAGCACCCAGGAAGTTACTCGGGAAATGTGTGCCGCCGCACTGGCTGAGTTTGGTGATTTTTCGTGAAAACTACCTATTTGTTACGTGATGTGGCCTTGCCTAAACGGCAATCATGCAGCAGGATGACCTACCGCTGGCGTGAGCCACTCGAAAAATCTTCAAAGGGATCATAGGTCTATGGCTACAACAAAGACGACAGATAGTGAATTTTCAGTGCACGTGTTGCAATCAAACACGCCGGTTTTGGTCGATTTCTGGGCAGAATGGTGTGGCCCTTGCAAGGCGATCGGCCCTGCTCTCGAAGAAATTTCCGAAGCCTGTGGTGATACCATTTCAATTGTTAAATTAAACATTGACGAAAACCCAATGACACCACAGCAATATAATGTGCGTGGCATCCCAACATTGCTTATTTTTAAAGATGGTAAGGTAATTGCAGAAAAGGTTGGTGCACTGCCCAAATCCCAACTTGAAAGCTGGATCAATCAGTCAATTGGTTAATCATTGGGCTCACCCCATGCGCTGATCAATAAATAACGTCGCCATTTTCAGGTTGGCGGCGTTTTATTTGCGATCAGCACTTGCCCGACAAGATAGAGTGATCCGCAAATGATAATGGGTGTTGTAGGCACTGAGGCGGCGCCATGAGCTGCCGTGAGAGCTGCCTCTATTGATTCTGCACTTTGTGCTTGAAGGCCAATGTCATGTGCCGCAATGCAGAGTTCATTTGCACTCAGGCTTGCATCCTGGCCAGGAATGGTAACACAGGTGACGGTCTTAGCAAGCGGTGCAAGTGGTGCTAGGAATTCACGAGGATCCCGTGTGCTCAATGCGCCACAGATGACATGCCAGCAGTCAGGGACGAGATGTGGCAGTGCAGCCGCCAGTGCCTGTGCACCATGCGCATTATGCGCACCATCAAGCCAAATCTCACATTCTGGCACAAGGGCTGTCAGTATCCCCTCGTCAAGGCGTTGAATTCGGCCAGGCCAGACGGCAGAGGCAATTCCGGCAATCATCTGCTTAGCTTTCTCTTTTCCGAAGCAATGGAGCATGACCGTTGTGGCGAGCGCAGCATTATCGCGTTGATGCAATCCGTACAAGCTTGGCTTTGGGAGCAAAATGTTATGTCCATTCAGCATCAGACAAATTTCTCCATCAGGCAAATCTTGCCAATCGAAATCGACTCCAGCCATAATCAGTGAAGTTCCAAGGCTGGCCGCATGTGCTGAAATGACTGAGGCTGCAGATTCGTGTTGGTAGCTCACAAAACAGGGGCTCCCAGAACGCATAATCCCAGATTTTTGTTTAGCGATTTCACTTATTTCATTGCCAAGAAATTGTTCATGGTCGCGGGCAATAGGGGTGATAACGGTTGCCAGAGGCGTGTCCAGAACATTGGTGGAATCCAAAGCCCCACCAAGACCTGTTTCAAGCAACAGCAGATCAGCTGGTTCACGTGCAAATGCCAGCATTGCTGCTGTGGTTGTGACCTCGAAAAAAGTCACGGATGTGTCGCCATTGGCCTGCTCTACTTCTTCTAGCAAATCAGCAAGCAGACCATTGCGGATAAGTGTCCCAGCAAGGCGAATCCGTTCGTTGAAACGGCACAGATGCGGTGATGAATAGACATGTACACGCAAACCGGCGGCTTCTGCCATGGCCCGCATCAGCGCAATTACTGAGCCTTTGCCATTAGTGCCGGCAACGTGCACAACTGGTGGCAGTTCTCGATGCGGGTTGCCCAGCTTGTTGAGCAGGTGAAAGGTGCGTCCAAGACCAAGATCAATCAGTTTGGGATGAAGGGCCGCAAGACGATCAAGCGCTGCTGCTGCCCGGCATTCGTCACGAATGTTCGCAAGTTGTTTCTGTGCATCTGAATCCATTTCCACTTATGCCTTTTTAGGCGACCTTTAAGGCTGGCTCACTCTCCATTAAAAAGCCCAAAACACGGTCTAGGAAAGCGTGCTGCTCGTTACGCGCGACGACACTGTCTACCATGCCATGATCCTGCAGATATTCAGCTGTCTGAAAATTATCGGGTAGCTTTTCACGAACAGTTTCCTCAATGACCCGCCGCCCAGCAAACCCAATAATTGCACCGGGTTCAGCCAGCTGTAGATCGCCAAGCATGGCAAATGACGCGGTCACACCGCCTGTAGTTGGGTGTGCCAGAATTACGATATGAGGCAGATTGGCGTCGCGGACCCTGTCTACCGCGAGAATAGTCCGTGGCAATTGCATCAGCGAGAGAATGCCTTCCTGCATTCGG
>CACNSW010000079.1 GCA_902623185.1 uncultured SAR116 cluster alpha proteobacterium | reverse complement strand
GATGACCTTGCCGTGACGGGCGTGGGTGGTAGTGCCTCTTTTAACTCGTGCCATTTACCCGTCTCCTCTATGCGTAGGGGAGGAAACGCTTGACGATCCGGGCATCCGCATCACACAGGATCATGGTACCACGAGCCTTGCGCTTCATTTTCTGGGAACGACGACGGAGGTTGTGACTGAGGAAGGCAGAAGAGCCGCGAACCTTGCCACTTGCGGTCAGGCGAAAACGCTTTTTCGCACCGCTTTTGGTCTTCATTTTGGGCATTTTGACCTCTTTCTTCATATTAGTAAAGCAACCATCTGCCCTTCGCCGGGATGCCAGACATCTGGCTGATGGTGCTGTGCCGGCCGGGCATGCCCTGTTTTCAGAAAAGAATTTCCAGGCCCGGACGCGACGTTCCGTTCTCGCGAAAACGTGGTTATAGAGGGGTTGCCCCGGGGAATCAAGCCCTCTGATCCCCCGTCGTCTTTTTTATATTCGCTCTATTTCGGGGCCAGCACCATGATCATCTGGCGGCCTTCCATTTTTGGCGGACAAGGGTCAAAACATTAGCACCAAGTTCTTGGTGAGCCATCTCGCGACCGCGGAAGCGAAGCGTTACCTTAACCTTATCGCCACCGCTCAGAAACTTCACCACATTGCGCATTTTGACCTGATAGTCATGCTCATCTATATTAGGGCGAAGTTTGATTTCCTTCACCTCGATGATTTTCTGCTTCTTACGAGCTTCGTTAGCGCGTTTCTGCGCTTCATATTTGTATTTGCCATAGTCGAGAATCTTGCACACGGGAGGGTCGACATTCGGTTGAACCTCAACAAGGTCCAAGCCAAAATCTTCTGCCTTGGAAATGGCTTCTCTTGTATCAAGAACCCCCAGCTGTTCACCATTGGGGTCAATGCAACGCACCTGTGGAGCACGAATGGATCCATTCACGCGCGGGCCGTCCTGAACGGGCGGTAAATTATTATGTGGACGTACTATTTAAATCTCTCCTGTTTACGTTCCGTAATCGGGGTGAATGCCCCATCTCCAGCTAAAGGGAATAAACGACATGACTCTCGCAAATTTACTGCTTCTATCAAAATTTCCAGAAAGTGGCCAGTTTTTTAAGTTTTCCGGAAATCGGGTGGCAAGCATTCATCGCGGAGCGCAGACAGCGCATCCTTCATATCCAGCATCTGTTGATCTTTAGAACCCAACCGCCTCAAAGCCACTGTTGACGTCTCAGTCTCCCGTCCACCAACGGCCAAAATGAACGGCACTTTCATCACACTGTGCTCGCGGACTTTGTAGCTGATCTTTTCATTGCGGAAATCGCGCTCAACACGCAGGCACATTGCCTCGGCGGTACTTGCTACCTGTTCCGCATATTCGTTTGCACTGTCCGTAATTGATGCGACAACAATCTGTACCGGTGCCAACCAGGGCGGCATCCGCCCCGCATATTGCTCAATCAAAATGCCAATCCAGCGTTCCATCGAGCCAAGAATCGCACGGTGCAGCATCACCGGGCGCTCGCGGTTGCCATTTTCGGTAACATACTCAGCATCAAGTCTCTCAGGCAGCACAAAGTCAACCTGCAACGTTCCACATTGCCAATCCCGCCCAATAGCATCGCGAAGTACAAATTCCAGCTTAGGACCATAAAACGCTCCCTCACCGGGATTCAATGTCGTCTCCAGCTTGGCCGCATCACACGCATCAGTCAGCGCTTTCTCAGCACGATCCCATACTCCATTATCCCCTGCACGCACATCTGGGCGGTCGGAAAATTTGACTCGCACATCGGTGAAACCAAAATCTGCATAGATGGTCTGCAGCAATTCACAGAAACGGACGGATTCCGAGGTGATCTGCTCCTCGGTACAGAAAATATGTGCATCATCCTGAGTGAAAGCGCGGACCCGCATAATGCCGTGAAGTGCACCTGATGGTTCGTTCCGGTGGCAAGAACCAAATTCCGCCATGCGCAAAGGTAGATCACGATATGATTTAATTCCCTGCCGGAAAATCTGCACATGACACGGGCAGTTCATCGGCTTCAATGCAAGGGTGCGGTCGTCCTCAGACTGAGCTGTAAACATGTTCTCACGAAATTTGTCCCAGTGACCGGACGCCTCCCACAAAGTGCGGTCAACAAGCTGCGGGGTCTTGACCTCACTATAGCCACCCTGTTCGAGCCGACGCCGAACATAGGCCTCGATCTCACGATACATTACCCAACCTCTTGGGTGCCAAAAGACTGATCCCGTAGCCTCCTCCTGCATATGGAAAAAGCCAAGCTGCTTTCCAAGCTTGCGGTGATCGCGTTTTTCAGCCTCCTCAATCATGTGAAGATAGGCACCTAGTTCTTTTTCCGTGCGCCAGGCAGTGCCGTAAATTCGTT
>CACNSW010000078.1 GCA_902623185.1 uncultured SAR116 cluster alpha proteobacterium | reverse complement strand
CCCATATTTCCAAAAACCATTGCCTGCACATTAACAGCCGTTCCCCAGGACGCCGGAATGCTGTTCAGACGACGATATGTTATGGCCCTTGCGTTCATCCAACTGGTGAACACCGCGCCCATAGCACCCCAGAGCTGGACCCATGGGTTCTGCGGGAAGTCAGTTTCAGCCTCGTCCATTACGATGGCCTTAAAATCATCAACAAGCGCTTTTAAATCATCGCCGTTGAGACCTGTGTCATCAAATACCCCGCGTTTGAGTTTAATCGTTTCAAGCGCGTCCTCAAACAAGCCATGATCAACGCCCATAACAACATCAGCGTACATTTGGATAAATCTGCGATAGCTATCATAGGCAAAGCGCGCATCATTGGCCCGCGCAGCAAGCCCGGCTGCTGTCTCGTCATTCAGACCGAGGTTGAGAACTGTATCCATCATGCCCGGCATTGAGGCCCGGGCGCCAGAGCGAACTGAGACCAGGAGTGGGTTTGATGGATTAGCGAAATACGCACCGGTCTCTGCCTCAATCCGCGAAATGGCATTTCTAACCTGTGCCTCCAAGTCAACCGGATATTCACGGCTATTGTTATAGAAATAGGTGCAGACTTCCGTGGTAATGGTAAACCCGGGCGGCACCGGCAGGCCAATACCACTCATTTCAGCAAGGTTGGCTCCCTTGCCACCAAGAAGATTCCGCATCGAGCTGTCACCCTCAGTGCCAGCCTCTCCAAAATTATAGACCCAAGCAGTACCGGTCGATCCGGCCGTTTTGTTTTCAGTCATCCAACCCTAGCCTTCCAGTTTGGAAAAATCTGCAATCCCAAGCATTTTCTCACGCACCATTGCCAACAGACCTAACCTATTCTCCCTTATCGAGGGATTATCGTCATTCACGACAACCTCGTCAAAGAAATGATCAATTGGTGCACGCATGCCGCCAAGCAAAGTGAGCATACCATCTAGGTCAGCATCACTGAATGCCGTTGGCAAAGCCTCAAGGGCCACGTGCAGGTCAGTTTCGGCGGATTTGACAAAAAGGCTAGGATCAGTTTTGGGGGCAAACGCTTGTTTGTCTTTGCTTTCCTCGGACTTCAAAATGCTTGCCGCGCGCCGCCAGCCAGCCATCAGGCCGGCACCATCCTCACTGCCAAGAAAGGAGCCGAGGGCAGCAGCACGATCAGCTAGCAGACAAATATCGTCAAGCTCGCCGTCGCCAAGCACTGCAGCAACAACATCATGTGCGATGCCGGTGTCGCGCAGGCTAACGCGCAGACGCTCGCGAATGAATGGCAACAATTCTTCATCAATTGCCGCAAAACCGTGATAACCACTAGCGTTTTGCAAAATGTCATTCAATGACAGGATAATGTTGGCTTCAGTCAGGATTCGGATCACACCAAGTGCCGCTCGGCGCAGGGCAAAAGGATCCTTGGAACCGGTTGGGCGTGCGCCAACGCCAAAAAAGCCAACAAGAGTATCGATTTTGTCTGCGAGTGCAACAGCTAGCCCCTCAGCGGTGCTCGGCAGGCTGTCATTCGGTCCCTGCGGACGGTAGTGTGCCGCGATCGCGTTAGCAGTGTCTGTATCTTCACCAGCGTTAGTAGCGTAATATCCACCCATAATGCCTTGCAACTCAGGAAATTCACCAACCATCGCAGTCGCCAGATCGGCCTTTGCAAGGAGTCCCGCACGTGCCGCAATGGTCGCATTCGCTCCCGGTATTACGGCGGCGATATCAGCCGCAAGCTTTTCCATGCGCTGCGCTTTGTCATACATTGTGCCAAGCCCCTCATAAAAGGCAATGTTGGCAAGGCGTAGCATGAAATCGGCGAGTGGAGTACGGCAGTCCTCATTCCAAAAAAACTCGGCATCTGCCAATCGGGCACGCAGCACACGCTGATTGCCGGCAAGAATAACGGCATCGCGCTCGTCATCTGCAAGACGGTTGGTGACAATAACAAAATGCGGTGAGAATGACCCGTCGTGCGCCTGCAGCGTAATATATTTCTGATGGGTTTCAATTGAGAATTGAAGCACCTCGGCAGGTAGCGCCATAAAACGGTCTTCGATGGTGCCGACAAGCAAATGAGGGTGTTCGACCAAGCCAGCTATCTCACCAATATTAGCATCAACGGTTTTGAGGTCGCAGCCAAGGCTGGCAGCAAGTTCATTTGCGCCTCGCCGGATCATGTTGATACGAATAGGCTTTTCAACAATCACATGCGCCCCGCGCAGCAGCGCCACATAATCTTCGACGCCACCAAGGCCGCAGAGATCGAGGTCAGCTGGCGCCTCGAAATAATGGCCGGAACTAATTGTGGTAAATGGCATTTTGGTTGTCCCCATGTTAAGCGCCCCCTCAAGGCCCACGCCGCCGAAAAGCACATTCACCCGGTGCAGTGGCCGCACCCACCGAAAGGAGTTGGCGCCCCAGCGCTGACT
>CACNSW010000077.1 GCA_902623185.1 uncultured SAR116 cluster alpha proteobacterium | reverse complement strand
CGGGTTTTTGTTGCTAAATGAGTTTTCAATGCTTGCCTTCGCTTCGGCGCTAGAGCCTCTGCGTGCAGCAAACAGACAGTCCAATAGAGAGTTGTTCAACTGGGTGATTGCCAGCCCTCGCGGGTCGGTGGCGACGGCAAGCAATGGTGTTGAGGTGCGTGCTGACGGCGACATTTCAATTTTACAGGAATGCTGCATGGTTTTCGTTTGCGCCGGAGTAAATGTGCGCGCCAATACTGACAAGAACATCCTCAATTTGGTCCGCCGCCTCGACCGGAATGGTGCGGTTATCGGCGCAATTTGCACCGGAACCTATGTGATGGCTGCCGCCGGCCTGCTTGACGGGCGTCGTTGCACCATCCATTGGGAGAATATCGACGGCCTTTCAGAGGAGTTTCCCAAACTGGAAATCACTAACGATCTGTTTGAGGTGGATGGAACGCGCGTCACCTGCTCAGGTGGGACAGCATCATTGGACATGATGCTTAATCTGATCACCCAGGTGCATGGCGCGGCATTGGCCGCCGAGGTATCTGACCAGTTCATTCATGACCGCATACGCGAGCCAACTGACCGACAAAGGATGGAATTGCGCTCACGACTGGGGGTTAGCCATCCGAAACTGCTGGCTGTCGTCAAGACCATGGAGGATAATCTGGAAGAACCCCTATCACAGACCAAAATCGCCCGTACAACGAACCTATCAACGCGCCAGCTCGAGCGGTTGTTCAGAAAATATCTCAACACCACGCCAACGCGTTATTATCTCAATTTACGATTGGCGCGGGCACGTCATCTATTACGTCAGACCTCTATGTCCATCTTGTCAGTAGCGCTTGCTTGTGGGTTTGTCTCAGCCTCGCATTTTTCCAAATGTTACCGCGAATGTTATGGGTGTACCCCCCGCGCTGAACGAGCGCCAGTTGGAAACAGTGCTAGCCAGCAGCAGCCTTGATCGCCGTAACCATACTTGCAAGACCATTTTTCCGTGTTGCCGACAAATGTGAATCGAGCCCAATGTCTCGTAGAAATTCAGGTTCAGTTTCGCGTATTTCCCTAGCGGTGCGACCGGAATAGACGCGCAGGAGTAGCGCGATCAAACCTTGAACAATCGCGGCATCAGAGGCCGCGTGAAAATTGATTTCGCCATTAGCCGCCCTTTCAGCGGCGAAATGCACCACTGATTGGCAGCCACTTAGCCGAAATTCATCCTGCTGATAATGACTGGGTAATGGGGCGAGGCGACGTCCCTGATCAATCAACAGCTGATACCGATCTTCCCAATCATCTAAAAACCCAAATTCCTCAGTGATCTCACTAGCAGCTTCGGCGGCTCTGTTCATCTTGTTACCTGTCAATATAATTGCTTTACGGAATAGACGTACCCTTAATTATTTTGCCTGATATTGCGACGGCGGGCTAAAAGGTCAAGGAGGCGACCCGCAGCATCGGTTGATTTTGTTCCAGGTAGAAACACCTCGGCGGCACCTGCGGCCTTAAGTGCAGTAATATCACCTGGTGGTATAACTCCGCCTACGACGAGTTCGATATGCCGCCCCTCACCAGTATCCAGGCGGCGGCGCAAGGCTGGGACCTGGTTGAGATGGCTGCCTGCCAATGTCGAAACACCAACCGCATCGACATCTTTCGCGATGGCAAGCTCATAGACCTCATCCGGACTTTGGAACAACGGGCCAGTCGTCACATCAAATCCCAGATCAGCAAAGGCCGAAGCAATCACCTTCTGGCCTCGGTCATGCCCGTCCTGACCAAGCTTAGCAACTAGAATTCTTGGTGACCTGCCAGTGGCTACGACAAAAGACTCGACCCTGTCCTTCAGGATTTCTATATCCATTACGTCATGCATATGGCGCTTCCAAACACCGCGTACAACATTGAGTCTGGCTTGATGGCGGCCAAAATGTACTACAAGCGCATCCGAAATCTCACCAACTGTTGCTCGAGCGGAGGCTGCCTCAATAGCACTGGGCATCAAATTTTCACCGCTGGCTGCCGCTACGCCAAGCGCCTCCAGTGCTGCGCCAACACGCGTCGGATCACGCTCAGCTCTGATTTTTTTTATACTCGCAACCTGCTGGGCCCGAACATCACGGTTGTCAATTCGGCGTACCACTACCTCCTCAGCGATGGATGCGGTAGGGTCCAGCTTGTACTTATTAACGCCAACAATGACTCGGTCGCCAGAATCGATTTGTGCCTGAGTAGCGGTTGCCACCTCCTCGATCCGCAGCTTTGGCACTCCCTGCTCGATTGCCGCCGCCATCCCTCCAAGCTTCTCAATTTCAGCCATATGCACGCGTGCCTTGCTAGCAAGTTCCTGCGTTAGCGTCTCCACAAAGTATGACCCGCCAAAGGGATCAATGATATGCGCCATGTTGGCTTCGGTCTTAAGATGTAGCTGTGTATTCCGAGCTATACGCGCGGCATAGTCGGTGGGCAAGCCAAGCGCCTCATCAAGCGAATTTGTATGTAGTGACTGTGTATGTCCAGCGACA
>CACNSW010000076.1 GCA_902623185.1 uncultured SAR116 cluster alpha proteobacterium | reverse complement strand
TGCGGCGCTGGTTGAACGTTCACGGGCAGCGGCCAGCTAAAGCGGATCTGCAAAAATAATCTGTCGGGCTGTTGCTTTGAACATCGCTTTGGATGACGATCCATTCAAGATGTTCCGGGTGACAACCTGATTTTTTTTGTCCTGTGAAACGGACTTATTTTGAAATGACTGAGAATGGTACCATGCAAGACCTGGACGCGCTAGCCGTAGAAATTACCACCGCGATTGCGAACTCGGCTTCACTTGAGGCGCTTGAGGCGATCCGTATTGAAGCGCTTGGCAAGAAGGGTCGTGTGTCGCTGATGATGCGCGAGTTGGGCGGCATGGACCCGGAAGCCCGTAAACAGGCTGGACAGGATCTTAATCGTTTGAAGGATAGCATCTTAGCCGCCATCAATGCGCGGCAGACACTTCTTGCTGATGCTGCTCTAAATGAGCGTTTGGCAGCCGAGACCATCGACGTGACTTTACCATCGCGCCCAAATATTGAGGCTCGTCTGCATCCACTGTCCCGAACCATTGAAGAAGTCGTCGCGATCTTCGCCGAAATGGGATTTAAAGTTGCCGAGGGACCGGATATCGAGTCCGATTACTATAATTTCACCGCGCTCAACATCCCTGAGGAACACCCTGCACGCCAGGAGCACGATACCTTCTATCTGCCGCCCGATGCCGAGGGCAGGCGCAAGGTGCTGCGCACCCATACATCACCAGTGCAGGTGCGCACGATGGAGGCCACCGAACCGCCGGTGCGGATCATTGTTCCCGGACGTACTTATAGGTCAGACCATGACGCTACCCATTCCCCGATGTTTCACCAATGCGAAGGTCTAGTGATTGCCGATAGCATTCACATGGGGCATCTCAAGGGCTGCCTAATCGATTTCTGCCGTGCTTTTTTTGGCGTTGAGGATTTGCCGGTGCGGTTTCGTCCCAGCTATTTTCCCTTTACCGAGCCATCTGCCGAGGTTGATATAGGTTGTACGCGTGAAGGCGGTGGGTTGAAGATTGGCTCTGGTGATGACTGGCTGGAGATTCTGGGATCAGGCATGGTCAACCCGCGGGTGCTGGCCAATTCTGGCTATGATCCTGAGAAGTATCAGGGCTTCGCCTTTGGTATGGGGATTGAGCGGATTGCCATGTTGAAATATGGCATTCCTGATCTGCGTACCTTCTATGACAGTGATCTGCGGTGGATGCGGCATTACGGCTTTTTGTCATTTGATGCGCCTTCGGTCCACGCTGGTCTGGTGGGAGGATCCAATTGATGAAATTCACCCGCGAATGGCTGTTAGATCATCTTGCAACTGATCATTCTCTCAACGACATCCTAGAGGCCTTGCCGATGTTGGGCTTCGAAGTAGAGGATGTGCAGGACCGAGCGGCGGCGCTAGCGTCTTTCACTATCGCCGAGGTTGTGTCCACAGAACGACACCCTAATGCCGATAAGTTAAGTGTTTGTATGGTAAATACGGGTACCGGTGATTTGGTGCAGGTAGTTTGTGGTGCTCCAAATGCGCGCGCCGGAATGAAAGGCGTTTTTGCGCCTGTTGGCGCTTATGTTCCGGGAATTGACCTTAAATTGAAGGCAGGTGAAATTCGCGGTGAGGCATCAAATGGCATGCTGTGTTCAGAGCGTGAGATGGAGCTCTCTGACGAACATGACGGGATTATCGATCTGCCATCTGATGCGCCAATTGGCGCCGCCTTTGCCTCCTACGCTGGGTTAGATGATCCGATCATCGAGATCGCAATTACTCCAAACCGCGCGGATTGTCTTGGGGTACGCGGTGTTGCCCGCGATCTTGCCGCGGCTGGTTATGGAACCCTGAAAGAGGTGGATTTTAACGTGCATGAGGGCGCCTTTGACAGCCCGATCACATGGAGTATAGACGCTGATGCGCACGGCTTTTGCCCGCGCATTTCTGGCTGTGCCTTTCGCGGATTGCGTAATGGGCCAAGTCCAGCCTGGATGGCGCAACGTTTGATTGCTGTTGGCCAGCGTCCGATCAATGCACTTGTTGATATCACAAACTACGTGATGATTGACCTTGGCCGCCCGCTACATGCCTATGATATCACCAAGATTAAGGGGGACTGTCTGACTGTTCGAGCGGCCAGAGATGGCGAGACGATGATTGCCCTTAATGAAAAGGAATATAAGCTGGACTCTAGCATGTTTGTTATTGCTGATGCACATGGCGCTGATGACCTGGCTGGCATTATGGGAGGTGAGCGGACCGGCATTAGCGACTCGACAACCGAGATGTTCCTTGAGGTAGCAATTTTTGATCCCACCTTGGTCGCGACAACGGCCCGAAAACTAAATATAAATTCCGATGCGCGCTATCGTTTTGAGCGCGGTCTAGACGTAACCTCGCCAGATTGGGTGCAAGGACATGTCGCTAGATTGGTGACGTCAATCTGTGGCGGTGAGGCAAGCCATGTCACTACAGCTGGTGAGGGGGCAAAATGGCAGCGTGAGATCAGTCTTTCGATCGATAAGTTGCAAAAGCTGACAGGTATGGACGTTCCCGCAGCAGATCAGGTGATAATTCTCGAAAAGCTCGGTTTTACTGTTGCTGCCGAAGGCGGAGTTTGGACAGTCAGCCCACCTCCATGGCGCGGTGACATTGATGGTGCCGCTGATCTGGTTGAGGAAATCAGCCGTGTTTATGGTTATGACCATCTGCCAATGGAT
>CACNSW010000075.1 GCA_902623185.1 uncultured SAR116 cluster alpha proteobacterium | reverse complement strand
GAGAAGAGGCGGGCAACGGGCCTTGAGCGATTACAGCGCATTGTTGATTATGCAGAACAAAAAGGGGCTAAGTTACTTCTTGAAAATACAAATTGGGAACCAGATAGAGCAGAAGTTCACTACCTTGCGCACAACCTCGAAGAGGTGAACTACTTTTTTGATCGAATAGACTCCCCCAATCTGGGTTGGTCATTCACCATTAATCACGCTACTTTGGTGCCAGAGGGTATTGAGGGGTTTGTGCACGGTGGACCAATAGAAAGACTAGGCGAGGTTCGAATGGCAGACAGTAACGGTAAGTATGAGCTGCATATGCAACCCGGAACGGGCATGATTGACTGGAAAGAGATGTTTGAATCGATCGAGAATACTGGGTATAAAGGGCACTACATGAATGCGTTTGGATCTCTTGACGATATGTTGGCTGGGATCAAATTTCAGGAAAAGTTCCTGCCAAAATAAGTGTCCGCATAAAAGAATCGTCAAGTCACGGGTCTTTCGAGTGGCTAGAGACTAAATTTGTCACCAAACTTGACTAGTCTACAGCTTGGATACTGCCCGATTTCTGGTTAGAGCCGCGCTTGCTTTGGCTTCAAACCAAAGTTGTAGGAAAAAAGGGATCACGATGTAGTCTCACCTATTTAGAGTAGTGTTGCTGATCACGAGTGACTACTCGCCTTGGGAGAGGCGTTGCAAAATATGCGTCAATTTAGCGGGTGAAGATGGCACACAATTTCTGTAAAAAGTTAGGATTGGTTATTTAAACTTCACTGAGTGCGATTAGCAGCATTAAATCTCGGTCATCCTCGTTTTTTAACTATTTGAGGTTTTTCGGCGAAATTATGAAAAACGTTATCAAACCACAACAACTCTCCTCACTAAAGGCGGGACTGAGTGGGGCCGTTTTGGATGATGCGTTTTCTCGAGGCCGTTATGCCACCGATGCCTCGATCTATCAGATGATTCCACATGCTGTAGTTATTCCAGAAACGCTGGATGATGTCCGCCGAACCCTTGCATTTGCGCGACGTGAGGAGATTGCGATTTTGCCACGTGGCGGTGGAACATCACAATGCGGCCAGACAGTCAACCATGCAATAGTCATTGACAATAGTAAGCATTTGAACCGGATCATTGATCTTGATGTTCAAAACCGGGTCTGTGTTGTCGAGCCGGGTATTGTGTTGGACGATCTGAACCGTCAGTTGAAAGCACATGGATTATGGTTTCCAGTTGATGTATCGACCTCCAGCCGAGCGACGATTGGCGGCATGGCTGGCAATAACAGCTGTGGTGGCAGGTCAATCCGCTACGGGATGATGCGAGACAATGTGCTTGGCATTGACGCTATCATGGCAGATGGCAGTGAGGCTCATTTTGGCCTGTTGTCGACTAATACCAAACCGGACGGCTTGCTTGGCCGGTTATTGCCAGATCTGCTGGCAATGGGCGCTGAACATGAGACTGATATTGTGGCTGGCTTTCCCAAAGTGCTGCGGCGTGTTGGAGGCTACAACATTGATTCACTTATGCCTGATGCGATGGCGCTGCGTCCTGGTGGGATGGCCGGCGATGGGATCAATCTGGCGCATTTGCTTGTTGGGTCTGAGGGAACGCTCGCGTATTCGACGGCTATCACGCTGAAATTATGGCCAATGCCAGCGAAAAAGGTGATTGGCATTTGCCATTTCCCTAGTTTTTACACAGCAATGGATGCGGCCCAGCATCTTGTCACCCTTGACCCAGTGGCCGTTGAACTGATTGACAATACGATGATTGAGCTGGCGCGCTCTATTGCCATTTTCCAGCCTATTGTCGAAGAAGCGGTCATAGGACATCCTGCGGCGCTTCTGGTCGTTGAATTTGCCGAAGATGATATGGCAGAAAATTATCGCCGTTTGGTGCAGCTGCATGACATGATGGCTGGCCTCGGATTTGGTTGGGACAAGGTCGATGAATGGCGCGGCGGCGTGGTTGACGCCATCGACCCGGCGATGCAAGGGCGCATTACAGAAATGCGTAAATCCGGTCTGAATATCATGATGAGCATGAAGGATTCGGCAAAGCCTGTTTCTTTTCTAGAGGATTGTGCCGTCGAGTTGCCCGATCTGGCAGAATATACGCATCAGTTAACTTGCATTTTTGATAAGTACGGTGCTAAGGGAACCTGGTACGCACATGCGTCGGTTGGCTGCCTTCATGTCCGCCCTGTTCTGGATATGAAAAAACAGGGTGACGTTGCCACAATGCGGGCAATCGCCGAGGAGGCGTTTGCGTTGGTACGCAAATTTGGCGGCTCACACTCGGGCGAACATGGTGACGGCATCGTGCGTTCAGAATTTAATGACATAATGTTTGGGCCGGTGCTACCTGATCTGTTTCGCCAGATAAAGGCAATGTTTGATCCAAACAATCTGTTCAATCCCGGAAAAATTGTTGATGCTCCAAAAATGGATGAGCGTGAGCTGTTTCGCTTTGCTCCCTCCTATCATGTTGATGATTTTCCCACGCAATTGAGTTGGCGGGCCTTTCCGGGAAAGGCAGGTGGCCTGCAAGGCGCCGTCGAAATGTGCAACAATAACGGCGCCTGCCGCAAGCTAGAGGGTGGTGTGATGTGTCCATCCTATAGGGCTACCCGTGATGAACGGGATGTGACACGTGGCCGAGCGAACAGCTTACGTCTAGCGTTGTCGGGTCAAATGGGGCCGAATGCCTTAGTCAGTGACGAGATGGCG
>CACNSW010000074.1 GCA_902623185.1 uncultured SAR116 cluster alpha proteobacterium | reverse complement strand
GAACTGCAGCGCACCGTGCCAGAAATGCATCTGCAGATAACTACAGAAACTGTTGGCAAGTACCAACCTAATGATATGCGTAATATTGTAAGGGCGGTGGTCCCTCAGGGGGCATCGGTTGGTATTCGGGAAATGATTCCAGATGGCGTACCCACAGCAGAAGACATCGCATTTTATAACTGGACACAAGAAGCCGGAATCCAGCTTCAACATATATGCTACGGCCCACCAGATGTTGCATTGCTCGCAAAATTGTTGGACGTGACTGAACTTAAAAGACAGGGGATTTGGTGCCTGTTTGTAATTGGACACTACTCCGGGCGAATTAGCTATCCTAAATTGCTGCCACCGTTTCTATCAGAATTGAAACATTTTGGCATTGATGGTGACTGGTCTATCTGTGCTTTTGCAAAAGAAGAGACCAATTGTCTGAAGGCAGCGATCGCAGCGGGCGGCAAAGTACGGGTTGGCTTTGAAAATTCGATCTTTATGGCAGATGGTAGCATTGCAAGCGACAATGCGTCACGGGTGCGCGAGGTTGCCGGCTATATGGCTAGGTTCTAATCGTCTTCTGCCTCCACCGCGCAAAACTCGTCTGTTTCTAAGAGCCCCATGCAGTCTTGTCTGTTTGTCTGTGGCACCATAGAGTGTAGGCTGACAAGGAGGCGCACAACATGCTGGTCTCATCGTATCCAATGTTATGTAGACGTTGTGGCAGCAATGGCTTTGTTGGCGGAGAAAGCCCACCTACATCATGCCCAAGTTGCAACAGTGAGGATGTGCGCTGGCACGCTGAGCTGTTTGATCTAACCATCGCCCATGTCGATTGTGACGCCTTTTATGCCTCTGTCGAAAAACGCGATAATCCTGAACTAACCAACAAGCCTGTGATTGTCGGTGGGCGGGAACGCGGTGTAGTCGCCGCTGCCTGTTACATCGCACGCGAATACGGTGTGCGCTCGGCAATGCCAACGTGGACCGCGCTGAAACGGTGTCCCGACGCTATTGTGATCAAACCACGGATGGCACATTACGTTAAAATCAGCCGTCAGATTCGACAGAAAATGCTTGAGTTAACACCGCTCGTACAACCCATCTCAATTGATGAGGCCTTTTTAGACCTCTCTGGGACCCAGGCCTTGCATGCTTGCAGCCCAGCGGTGGCGCTTGTTCGAATGCAAACGCAGATCCATGATGACATCGGCATAACTGTTTCCATCGGACTTGCGGCGACAAAATCGCTAGCAAAGATGGCTTCAAACCGCGACAAACCCAGCGGTTTTTTTGCTGTTGGCCAGAAGGAGGCTGAAAGCTGGCTTGCTCCACAACCTGTATCTGTGCTGTTCGGTCTTGGCAAATCAGCTGAAGACCGGTTGAATTTGGCCGAATACAAAACCTGTGGTGATCTGGTTAGGGCTGACATTGAACAACTTAAGACCATTCTTGGAAAACAGGCACAGCAGATTCAAAACTTGGCTGCTGGAATTGATGCGCGCCCCGTAACAACAGAACGAGTTGCCAAAAGTATCTCCAACGAAACTACTTTCCATTCTGATCTTAGCACATTATCCGATCTCGAGGCGGAGTTGGAAGTGCTTTGCCTGAAGGTCTCGGCTCGGCTGAAAACAGCCGCCGTCGGAGGAAGGCGTATAACGCTTAAGCTGAAACGTCCGGATCATCAGACCTTAACACGCAGCCAGACTTTACAGGACAGAACTGATAAGGCGCATCTGCTATTTGCCGCAGCACGAAAATTACTCTTTGCCGAGGTCAAGCCAAAACGCGCATTCCGCTTGATCGGATTTGGCGTGGACCAATTAGGCACTCCAGAAACAGAATCCCTTTTGGATATGGAAGGAGGGCTCAATTACAAGCAGAACAAGCTGGAGGCGGCGATGGATCAGGTGCAGCAGAGACTCGGGGAGAATGCCCTTCAAACAGGCCGCATGTTTCAGCGAAACAAAAAATTATGGGGTGGCAGGGCACCGAGGACTAAGTCATAAAACTCATAACGGCAAGCCAACGTAATTTTCGGCAACCATCTGCCTCCCCACGTCAGAGGTTGTAACGTAGGCAAGCTCGGCCTCTTTCATCTTTTGCTCAAACTTGTCATCAGAGAAGCGGTGCGTCAGGTTGGTCAACCACCAGGAAAACCGCTCAGTTTTCCAAACCCTGTCCAGAGCAACTTTCGAATAATGAGGCAATGCAGCGATGTCATAATCAGCAAAAAAGGACTGCATCGCACCATGCAGATAATGGATGTCAGAAGCGGCAAGATTGAGCCCCTTGGCTCCTGTAGGCGGCACCACATGCGCGGCGTCACCAGCCAAAAGCAGACGGCCAAAACAAATAGGTTCCGCAACAAAACTGCGAAGCGGCGCTATGCTTTTCTCCAGCGATGGTCCTGTTTCCAATATTTCGGCCATTGGAGGCGGCAGGCGCCTGCGCAACTCGTCCCAGAACGCCGCATCGCTCCAGTTTTCAACTCGGTCATCAGCTGGGCATTGGATGTAATAGCGACTCCGAGTCATCGACCGCATCGAGCATAAAGCAAAGCCACGGTCGGTGTTCGCATACACGACTTCCGAGGCAACAGGAACGGTATCTGCCAGAACGCCAAGCCAACCAAAAGGGTAGAGCTTTTCATAGGTGGTGATCGCTTCCCTTGGTACCGCGGCACGACTTGCACCATGATAGCCATCACAGCCAGCAATCAGATCGCAATCAATACGATGATCAACTCCGTCCTTATGATACGTGACGTAGGGGCTACCGGTGTCAAAATCAAATAGCTGGACAGCGTCTG
>CACNSW010000073.1 GCA_902623185.1 uncultured SAR116 cluster alpha proteobacterium | reverse complement strand
ACAACACATTGCTTTTAAGTCCTAAAGCTGACAAAGCAGCCCAACCGTTTGGGGCGAGTTGTACTCCACCCACCATTCTGGGTGTTGGTGGTCCGATCAGCATGCAGTCACGTTCTGCCGCGATAACGGCTGTAGCAGTTGCAAGCCCGGCTATACCGGTTCCACTTATGGCAATTTCGTGATTCATTCTGCATATGCCCTTGAACTGGGGTAGTGATGAGGATTTGGTAGCAAAAAGATCTGCTTTACACGGCTTACGGCCAGAATCGACACTAATATTATGGTGACTCCATCACTAAATGATAGCCTCCAATTGCCAAAATCAGGATTAATGCTGTGTGGGTGTAAATTTATAGGTGAGTTCCTTGCGAATGAAAAACACATTGAGAATTGTTAACACGGGCGGAGTGTTTCAAGTTTTTTGGCAAGGAAACCAACCAAAGTTAGTGTCGTTACTGAGGTAAACTCAAAGGATTGCGGATTTATATTTCATTTTTCATACATAATGATACGGTAACATCGCTTTCAACGAGTGCGATGCCTGTTGAGGTTTTGCCTTTCAGGGGGAGTTCAGGTTGGAATATTGAAACTGCAAAGACGCTTGAAATGTGTCACAGGGAGATAATTAATGAATAAGACTGTTAAGAAATACATGGCCACGTCCGCCATTGTCATGGCCGGTGGCATTGCCTCTGCAGCCCAAGCTGCGGACTCAGTCAATGTGGCGTTTTTCCTCGAGTGGGCGACTCCAAACCAGATTGCAAAGGTTGACAAGGTTTATGACGATGCGATGGGTGTCGATGTCAACTGGACTGATTTCTCAACTGGTGTGCAAATGACTGAAGCCATGCTGGCTGGCGACATTGACATAGCTTACTCGCAAGGTCTAGCACCTTTCGTAACTGCAATCCAGCAGGGTGCGCCGTTGAAAATGGTATCAATAGCTGTTGTTTATGAAGCAAATGATTGCTTTGTAAATAACAGCCTCGGCATCACTTCTGACAACGCTTCTGAGCTGGAGGGCCAAACTGTTGCTGTTCCATTGAACACAATGGCTGACTTTTCTTTCAGAAAGCAGATGGCAGCACTTGATGTTGACATGTCTACAATGACTATTGTTGATCAAGCACCAGCTGACGGGGCGGTATCTCTCGCCGATGGTTCTGTTGCAATGGCATGCATCTTCGGTGGTGCTTCAGCAAAGGCAGCTGGCGAGGTTGGAACACCCATCATGTCTTCGCAGCAGAAAAAAGATGCCGGCATTGGTTCATTTGACGTAGTATCCGTCACTGAGAAATTTGCCACGGAGAATCCTGATCTGCTTCGCACTTTCCTACAGGTAACCGAAGAAGCAAATCAGGCTTGGAAGGGTAAGACCCTGCAGATTAAGAAAGTTTCTGCTGATGCCGGTATGGATTTTGAAACGACAAAAAACCAAATGGCAAGTTTCATCTTTCCAACCATTGCAGAGCAGCAGACTGGTTATTTCGGCAAAGACGGAATTGCTGTTTCAGCGGCTGAGTCACTTGGCCTAGTGTTTAAGAAGGCCGGTGCGTGGAATGTCGATGAAAAAATCGCCAAGGTGATTACAGGTGAATATTTAGAGTAATCAACGATGCCAAGTAAAAACCCAGAGCAAGGCCCGCTATGCGGGCCTTGCTCACTAATTGGTATAATTTGAATGTGAAACCATGTCTGATCTACATTGCAAAGACCTATGCATGACGTTTGTTGACCCGGTGTCGGGATCCAAAGTGGAGGCCCTCAAAGACATTCAATTCAGTCTAGAGGAAGGCGAAATCTTGACTGTCCTGGGGCCGTCTGGGTGCGGCAAAACCACCTTACTTAACATGATTGCTGGCTTCATCACACCGACCAGTGGCACATTGTCTCTTGGTAGTGTGAGTATCGAGTCACCCGGTGCCGAACGTGGAATGGTGTTTCAACAAGGTGCCTTGTTTGAGTGGTTGACAGTCGCCCGTAACGTGGATTTTGGCTTGCGAATGAAGGGTATGGCGGAGGAGGAGTCAAAAGAGCTTGTCGATTTCTGGCTCGAGACTGTTGGGCTTCAGGGGTTTGGTGACACGCCAACCTATCAACTGTCCGGTGGCATGCAGCAAAGGGTAGCTCTCGCCCGGTGTCTTGTTAATGACCCAGATCTGATCTTAATGGACGAACCGCTTGGTGCGCTAGATGCGCTGACTCGCGAAAAGATGCAGTCTTTGATTTTAGAGCTTTGGAAAAAAACGGGCAAGACTATTATCATTATCACCCACTCTGTAGAGGAGGCCCTGCTTCTTGGTGAGAGACTGTTTGTGATGGCGCCCCGACCGGGCCGCATTCATCGTGAATATAAATTGCCCTTCGCGGAAATGGCCCTGACGCGTTCACTACGGAAAATCAAACAGATCACAGAGTTTATCACCATCCGTGAAGAGATCCTAACAATGATTTGGGATATGGAAGAGGAAATTATGGGCGGTGTTTGAGTGGATGTCAGATAATCGGGCATCCATTGCTCTTGTTATCATCATCACATCGGCCTTTGCTTTTGGTTACTCGATCTTTGTGGGCGTTAATCAAACGAGGCTACGTGCCAAGGATGAAGTTTTTGGTGATCCGGAGCGAACAAAGGGTGGTTGGTACTGGGCATTATGCGGTGTCTCAGCATTGTTGCTGGTTTGGTTTTATTACTCCTGGGGCACGGCTCGTGCGATTTTTCCAAATGCAGCGAATGAACTATGTCAGGTTGCCAAGGTTGAAGAGGCGATCTCACCAATCACGGCCGCCCTGCCTATTGGTTCTCGCTACTTGAAATCAACAAAGCTGGTTGTCCGGAATGCGGCACAGTTAGACAAGTTGGCGGCATCATTGCCGAACAGTGTCTTTTCATCGCGTGAGCGATCAGATTTAAACATTGCTTTGGAGCAA
>CACNSW010000072.1 GCA_902623185.1 uncultured SAR116 cluster alpha proteobacterium | reverse complement strand
GGTTCGTACCGCAGCTAAGGAAAAGCTTGGCGAGCAATACGACGCCGTTCTGGTTGGTAGTCTTATCAAATCACTTGAGGCGGATGTTGTTCGCGGTGCCATTCTGAAAACCGGCACCCGTATTGATGGGCGAGACACAAAGACAGTTCGGCAGATTGTTGCTGAGGCTGGTTTTCTGCCACGAGCGCATGGCTCTGCACTGTTCACGCGTGGTGAGACGCAAGCGATGGTCGTGGCAACGCTTGGCACAGGCCAGGATGAGCAGATCATCGATGCGCTTGTTGGTGAGAGCCGGTCGAATTTCATGCTGCATTATAATTTCCCACCTTACTCAGTTGGCGAGGCAGGACGTGTTGGTTCTCCAGGGCGTCGTGAAATTGGACATGGAAAGTTGGCATGGCGCGCCATTCGGCCACTGTTACCGATTAAGGATGAATTCCCATATACAATACGGCTCGTTTCTGAAATTACTGAGTCAAACGGTTCATCATCGATGGCCACGGTTTGTGGTGGATCGCTGGCGCTCATGGATGCTGGTGTGCCGATGGCGCGCCCTGTGGCCGGTATTGCCATGGGTTTGATCAAGGAAGGTGATGATTTTGCTGTTCTTTCAGACATCCTGGGTGACGAGGATCATCTTGGTGACATGGATTTCAAGGTAGCTGGCTCCGAAGCGGGCGTCACTTCTCTACAGATGGATATCAAGATCACTTCGATCACCGCAGAAATCATGGAAATTGCACTTGAACAAGCTCGAGAAGGCAGGATCCATATTCTTGGTGAAATGGCGAAGGCCCTCAACTCTGCCAGAGATGTTCTTGCGGACAGCGCGCCAAAGATAACCTCGATGAAGATCCCTGTTGACAAGATTCGTGACATTATCGGTCCCGGTGGTAAGATTATACGTGAGATCTGCGAGAGTACTGGTGCCAAGATTGACATTGATGACGATGGTGCTGTTAAGGTGGCGGCAGTAACAGGCACAGCTGGTGAGGCGGCTGTTGCCCGCATTCGTGATATTGTCGCTGAACCAGAGCTTGGCGTAATATATAATGGCAAGGTCGTTAAGACAGTAGATTTTGGTGCCTTTGTTAATTTTCTTGGCGCAAAGGACGGTCTAGTCCATATTTCTGAATTGCAAAATGGCAGAACAGAAAAGACAACAGATATTTGCAAGGAAGGAGACGAAGTCAAAGTTAAAGTGATTGGTTTCGATGATCGCGGCAAGGTTAAGCTTTCGATGAAGCGTGTCCACCAGGAAACAGGGGTAGACCTTGAAGTGGGAACGTCAGATGAAGGTGATATTGCCTAGGCTCGTTTTGTTTTTTGATGACCATGGCAGGGTCGGAAGATTCGGCCCTGCATTTGCAAGAGGATTAAAGCCGCGGCGATGATTGACAGTGCAAAAGTTCTGGTAACAGGTGGTGCTGGCTATATAGGCAGCCATATGGTGCTGGCGCTGATGGATGCGGGATATTCACCCCTGGTCCTTGACGATTTTTCCACTGGTCATCAACAACTGGTTCCTCCCGACGTACCGGTAATACGTGGCGATGTTGGTGACCGAGACGTTACTGATAGACTTTTTGCGTTACACGATATCGAGGCGGTAGTCCATTTCGCTGCTTCTATTGTGGTATCCGAATCTGTTGCCAACCCAATGAAATATTACCTAAACAACACGCTTACGACGGCACGATTGATTGCGGCCTGTATAGATGCTGGTGTGGGGCGCCTTATTTTTTCTTCAACCGCAGCTGTGTATGGAAATCAGGAAAAAACCCTGCTGGACGAAGACGTCGCCTGCTATCCTAAAAGTCCTTATGGCAAATCAAAACTGATGTCCGAACAGATCCTGCACGATGCGTCGCAGGCTCATGATCTGTCCTATATTATTCTGCGGTATTTCAATGTTGCTGGGGCAGATCCAGCCGGCCGTGCAGGACAATTGTCAAAACCGGCAACACATTTGATCAAGGTGGCGGTAGAGTTAGCCACCGGCCAGCGAGAAGCCATGCAGGTGTTTGGAACAGATTATCCCACCGATGATGGCACCTGTATCAGAGACTACATTCACATTTCCGACTTGATTGCGGCACATTTGGCAGCCCTTGACCATCTTCTCAAAGGGGGTGAACCTCTTACGCTCAATTGTGGATATGGTAGCGGAAGTTCCGTGCATCAGGTTTTGGAGGCTGTCGAACGTATTTCGGGCACCAAATTAAATGTGGAGATGGCACCAAGACGGGCCGGTGACGCGGCCACGCTGGTCTCTGATGCTACGCGCTTGCGCAATCAGCTTGGCTGGCAACCGGCTCACGACAATCTCGATAGCATCGTGCGTTCAGCGTTAGCATGGGAACGTCGCCAGCTCAGCTGAGGCTAGAATTCGCGTGGCACGCCAATTGTGTTGAAGCCACCATCGACAAAATGAATTTCACCTGTCACACCCGATGACAAGTCTGAAATTAGGTAAAGACCGGATTTGCCTACTTCATTAATGTCTGGGTTGCGGCCCAGCGGAGCGGTGTTTTCGGAATGGCGATAGATGTATCGCGCGCCGGTAATTGCTGCGCCGGCAAGAGTTTTCATTGGTCCGGCAGACAGACCATTGACACGGATATTCTCTCTTCCCAGATCGACAGAGAGGTAGCGGACCGAACTTTCCAGCGCTGCCTTGGCGACGCCCATAACATTGTAATTTGGCGCAATTCTCTGTGCGCCAATGTAACTTAGCGTTAGCAATGCGCCGCCATTCGGCATCATCCCCCTGGCGCTTTGTGCTGTTTCGGTAAAGGAGAAGGCAGAGATCATCATGGTGTTGATGAAATTTTTACGGGTTGTGTTTATATAAGGCCCCCTCAACTCGCTCTTGTCAGAAAAGCCGAGAGCATGAACAACGAAATCAATTGTCTTCCATCGGTTCGAGAGAGTTTTGAAACAATTCTCAACAGCGCCTTTGTGGGCCACATCGCATTCGATCAAAATGTCTGAATTGATTGACTCCGCTAGTGGCTTCAGACGTTTTCCAAAGTTTTCCATTTGATAGGAAAAGGCAAGCTCAGCGCCCTGTGCCG
>CACNSW010000071.1 GCA_902623185.1 uncultured SAR116 cluster alpha proteobacterium | reverse complement strand
TGACAGCAAGCCGGTCGAACTCGCCACCAAAAAAGCGTAAAAGATAAACGAGGTTAGGTCGCCTGCGCTGATACGCCCCGCAAGGAGGTCTTGACCTCCAATCCAAAGAATTACCGAGATGCCCACAAAAACCATAAAAATCATAACTCCGCTGAGCCAACCACGTAGACGCACCTGGTTAAGTGCAGCGGCAAGACTACCCTCAACAGAAATCTCAAAATGCTTTTGGACATATTCTTCACGCCCAAACGATTGCACAGTGCGAATGGCGCTAACTGTCTCCTCAGCCTGAACGGCAACATCAGCTAGCCGTTCCTGAGCAAGGCTAGATGCAGTTCTTAAACGTCGCCCAATTAAAATCAACGGGACCACTACCACTGGCACAACAAAAAGCACAACCAGCGACATTTTTGGGCTGGAAAGCACCAATAGAATTAATCCACCAACCAACAATATAACGTTGCGCGCTGCCATCGACAGCGTCGATATCATCACCGTCTGAACGATTGTCGTATCAGTAGTGATTCTTGCGAGAATATCGCCTGTCCGAGCGGTTTCAAACCACCCAACCGTAAGCTTGAGGAGATGGGAAAACACGGCACGCCGAACATCAGCCAACACCAACTCACCTATCTGGTTGACTAATGTCGCACGAAGAAAGCTTCCTATTGCAAGCAGCAGCGCGATTAATGCTGTACCTAAAACAGCCCGGTCAAGTAGCGCCGGATCCTGCCTGCCGAGACCCTGATCGACCAGATAGGCGAGACCGCGGCCCATTGTTAATAGTGCCCCTGCAACCAAAAATAATGCTAGAACGGCGCCAACAATTCGCAATCGATAAGGCCGCAGAAACGGCCAGAACACAGTCATTAGTTGTTGACCAGTAAGGGTCTTCCCGTGTATTGGCGCGCAATCCGGATCTCGAAGCATAATCATCTGCCATCGTTTTACAAAAACAAGCGGCATATCACCGCTTTAAAAATTGGACACCAGACGGCTTTCTGACTTGCGTTGACTGTCCGATGTCGATATATCACCCCTTCCGGCTATTTGCCAGTGTCCATCGCCTGTTTTAAATGGCTTAATAGCGGGTTTGTAGAGATTGAACCCCCGACGGTTGACAAAGGTTATAGGTATATTCCGCTAACATGACATCAGGAGAACACCATGAAAAAGGATATCCATCCAGACTATCATGAAATCACGGTCGTAATGACTGATGGTAGCGAAAGAAAGACACGTTCAACATGGGGCAAAGAGGGCGATGTGCTTAAGCTTGACATCGATCCAAACACGCACCCTGCCTGGACCGGGCAGCACCGAATAGTGGATTCAGGCGGTCAAGTTGCACGTTTCAACAAACGCTTCGCCGGCCTTGAAATAAAGTAGTCCATGCGCAAGTTAAAACCCCTAAAGCTTAGTTTCATCCAGCCTTTTTGGTGTTTAGAATTTCAACCATGCAACTAAATCATTCTTGCCTTCTGATGGTCGCCTGTGCTGCGGCGAGACGTGCAGCTGGTACGCGATAGGGCGAACAAGAGATGTAATCCAAACCCACCTCCTCGAAAAAATTGATTGAGGCGGGATCACCACCATGTTCACCACAAATACCGAGTTTGATATCCGGGCGTTGGCTACGGCCGCCATCAACTCCAATTTTTACCAGCGCACCAACACCATCTCGGTCAATTGAAACAAAGGGATCCTTGGCATAAATTTCAGCATCTGTATATTGATGCAGGAAGGCGCCGGCGTCATCACGGCTGATGCCAAGAGCGGTCTGTGTCAGATCGTTAGTGCCAAAAGAGAAAAACTCTGCTTTGACAGCCAGATCATTTGCGCATATCGCGGCTCGCGGTAATTCGACCATCGTCCCAACAAGATAGTTTAGCTTCTGGCCCATCCTTGCCATTACAGTCGCAGCTTCCTCATCGATGACAGCCTTACAAACCGCAATTTCTTTCCCTGTCGCCGCCAAAGGCACCATTATTTCAGGAACAGGGGCTGTGCCCTTGGCAGCAACAGTACACGCGGCCTCAAAGATAGCGCGCGCCTGCATTCGGCAAATTTCCGGGTAGGTGATGGCAAGCCGACACCCGCGATGACCAAGCATCGGATTTGACTCTGCTAGCTTGAGCGCCCGCTGCCGGGCGGTTTCACTGGATACACCAGCAGCCTTGGCAACATCAGCAAGCTCCTCAGCGGAATGTGGCAAGAATTCATGCAACGGCGGATCAAGGAGGCGGATAGTGACAGGCAGCCCTACCATGATGGAGAACAGCTCCTCAAAGTCCTGCCGCTGCATTGGCAATAATTTTTCCAGTGCCACTTCTCGCCCCGCGGTATCAGTCGCCATTATCATCTGCCGCATGGAAATGATCCGGTCCTGGTCAAAGAACATGTGTTCAGTGCGGCAAAGGCCGATGCCCTCCGCACCAAATCCAACCGCGGTGCGGGCATCCGCCGGGGTTTCCGCATTGGTGCGAACCGCCATGCGCCGGCGCTGGTCAGCCCACTCCATGATTGTTGAAAAAGCTCCGGACATGCGGGGCTGTACCGTGGCAACAGCGCCCCGATACAACTCGCCACTGCTACCATCTATGGTAATAATATCGCCCTCAGATAGTTGCGTATCACGAATAAAAACGGAGCCGCTAGATTCATCGAAACTCAGATCACCAGCACCTGACACGCAGGGTCGCCCCATGCCACGCGCAACTACGGCTGCATGGCTTGTCATTCCTCCTCGCGCAGTCAGGATACCAGCAGCTGCGTGCATGCCATGGATGTCCTCCGGACTAGTTTCCAACCTGACTAGAATGACCTGATGTCCTGCCGCTGCCATCTCCTCCGCCTTGTCAGCGCTCAAAACAATCTGCCCACAGGCAGCGCCGGGAGACGCCGGTAATCCGCGCGTTAGAACATCTTTATCCGCAGTGGGGTCAAGAGTAGGATGCAACAGCTGGTCAAGGGCATTCGGATCGACACGCAACAGTGCCTCATCCTTCGAGATCAACCCTTCCTCAGCCATTTCGACGGACATTCGCAGCGCCGCTTCGGCAGTTCGCTTGCCACTTCTCGTTTGCAGCATGTAAAGCTTGTTCTGCTGGACGGTGAATTCCAGATCCTGCATGTCTTTGTAATGTTTTTCCAACTGGTGACGCACAG
>CACNSW010000070.1 GCA_902623185.1 uncultured SAR116 cluster alpha proteobacterium | reverse complement strand
ACCATTTTACCGGCTTTAACTGTTTGGATAGACTACCTAAAATAATTACCGGGAGACAAAAGCTAAATGCTGTATTTTACGCTTGGTGATTTCGTAATTCACCCGGACCAACGAGAGTGGGGACTAGGTCAGGTACAGTCAATTGTCGGGATGAATGTGACGGTAAATTTTGCAAATGTCGGAAAGCAGATGATCAACTGCGCCCATATTGAGCTGATCAGAACCAACCCAGAGGAATGGAAAAACAAGGGATAAGAGGCTAATGGTGCTAATTTCTGACGTTTTCGAAAACGCTCAAAGGGCTGTGCCTAATAAAACCGCTAGTGTATCGGAAGTGACGCAAAGACAGTCATCGTCTGACGGAAATGTCCTGTCGTATTACAGGGGAGAGTGTGATGAATGAAATGCATCCAATGGAAGATCGCCAGCAAGGCCAGAAATCGAGTCGTGGCAAAGGCAAATATAAGCCCAAAGGCCGCATGGTTGATCCTGATGCGCTAACCGAAGTGCAAGTCTTATTAGGCGACATCACACCGCAACGAGATATGCTGATTGAGTATTTACACATTATTCAAGACTCGCAGAATCATCTCTCAGCTCGTCATCTGGCCGCACTGGCACATTTAATGCGCTTGCCGATGGCCGAAGTATGGGAGGTCGCCAGTTTCTATGACCATTTCGATCTTGTTCGTGAGGGCGAAAGAGCGCCTGCTGCATGCACAGTGCGTGTATGCACATCACTATCATGCATGATGGCAGGTGGTGAAAAGCTATTGGAAAAGCTACAGCCCTATGCCAACCAACATGTGAGATTTGTTGCTGCACCATGCATTGGCGCTTGTGATAAGGCACCAGCCGCCGCTATTGGCCATCAACTTGTCGAACAGGCTAGCTTTGACCAATTGAAGGGCGTGCGCGAAGCAGGACATGCACAAATCCCAGATGACGCTGTGGGATTTGATGCTTATTGCGCTGGTGGTGGCTACCAGACGCTAAAAGCCATTTTGAAAGGCGCTAAAAGCCATGAGGACATTCTGTGCATCATGGATAAGACGGCGCTGCGCGGCCTTGGCGGCGCTGGATTCCCAACAGGGCGCAAATGGCGCATTGTCGGTGGTCAGGCCGGACCACGCCTAATGGCAGTGAATGGCGATGAGGGAGAGCCTGGCACCTTTAAGGATCGACTTTATTTGTCCACCGATCCACATCGGATGATAGAGGGCTTATTGATTGCTGCGCATGTTGTCAATGTTGACGCCTGCTACATCTATATGCGCGACGAGTATCCAGAAATCATTGCGCTACTGCGCCGCGAAATCGATCTGGTTAAAGCAGCCGGTTTGGCTGACCATGTAACACTGCACCTAAGACGGGGTGCTGGCGCCTACATCTGTGGTGAAGAATCGGCAATGATCGAATCTATCGAGGGTAAGCGCGGCCTCCCGCGCCATCGCCCGCCCTTTGTAGCCGAGAAAGGCATTTTTGACCGTCCAACGCTGGTTAACAATGTTGAGACGCTATATTGGGTGCGTGATATCATCGAGAATGGCGCTGAATGGTTCAATGGAAAAGGCAAGGAAGGCCATCCAGGTCCACGTAGTTATTCGGTGTCCGGCCGTGTGGCCAAGCCGGGTGTGATTGTCGCGCCCGCTGGATCAACTGTTAAAGATTTAATCGAGCTGTGTGGTGGGATGGCCGACGGGCATGTTTTCAAGGGTTATTTGCCTGGTGGGGCGTCTGGCGGCATCCTACCGGCAGAAAAGGGCAATATTCCTCTTGATTTTGGTGGACAACTTGCCGAGGAGGGATGTTTTGTTGGCTCACACGCAGTGGTTGTGTTGTCGGACAAAGACAATATGTGGGATGCGGCAACCAATCTAATGCAGTTTTTCGCGCATGAGAGTTGTGGCCAATGCACGCCGTGTCGCAATGGCACCGCTAAAGCAGTGATGCTGATGTCAGCTGATACACCAAATACGGCACTTCTAAATGAATTGTCAGTGGCAATGGGAGATGCGAGTATTTGCGGCCTAGGTCAGGCGGCGTCAAACCCGCTAACCAGTGTAATGAAACATTTTCCAAAAGACATTGGCGTGTTACGATAATGTTTCTGGGAATGCCAATCCGTGGTTTATCGAGGATATGATGGTGACAGGCAAAATTAACTTCACGATTGATGGCAAAAAAGTAACTGCTGAACACGGCGAAACCATTTGGCAGACCGCGGCACGCCTTGGCACCGACATTCCGCATCTTTGCTATAAGGATAATTCTGGATACCGACCCGACGGCAACTGCCGCGCTTGTATGGTCGAAATTGAGGGCGAGCGGGTGCTGGCAGCATCATGTATCCGTACACCAACTGAAGGCATGGTCGTCAGCAGTCAATCATACAGGGCGACAACGGCCCGCAAGATGGTGATGGAACTGCTTGTCTCAGACCAGCCAGACAGAAGGGTGGCGCACGACCCCTCATCCGAGCTATGGAAATATGCAGCCGAACAGGAAGTTGAAACGGGACGCTTTCCGCCAAAAATTTCGCCAGAACCGGATAGCAGTCATCCAGCCATTGCGGTAAATATGGACGCCTGCATACAGTGTGGGCTATGCGTTAGGGCGTGCCGAGAGGTGCAGGTAAATGATGTGATTGGTCTTGCCGGCCGTGGTGCTGATGCTCACATCGTCTTTGATTTTGGTGATAATATGGGTGCCAGCACCTGTGTTGGATGCGGTGAGTGTGTTCAGGCCTGCCCAACCGGTGCGTTAATGCCAAAAACACTTCTTGATTTTGAACAGAAACTAGCAATCACGCCCGACCGGCATGTGGATTCAGTCTGCCCCTATTGCGGAGTTGGCTGTCAGCTAACCTTTTCCGTAAAGGATGAAGCAATTGTTGCCGTTTCTGGACGCGAAGGGCCGGCAAACAAGGGCCGGCTTTGCGTAAAGGGCCGCTACGGCTTTGACTATATTGCCAATCCTGAACGGCTAACAAAACCACTAATCCGTCGTGATGATGTCCCAAAGTCAGCATCTATGCCATTTGATCCAGCTAATCCGCTGACGCATTTCCGCGAGGCAAGCTGGGACGAGGCCCTGGATCTAGCTGCAGGAGGCTTGGCGGCCATCCGCGACACCCATGGACCAGCCGCCATGTCTGGCTTTGGTTCAGCAAAGGGTAGCAATGAAGAGGCCTATTTAGTGCAAAAGCTTGTTCGAGCTGCGTTTGGTA
>CACNSW010000069.1 GCA_902623185.1 uncultured SAR116 cluster alpha proteobacterium | reverse complement strand
TGAGGCCGGACATGTTCCCCAAGGCACTGGCCAGCGGAGCAGATATTGTCTGTATCGAATTAGAGGATGGCATTGCGCCGAAGGACAAGACTGAGGCTCGGGACAAGGCTCTTGCATTGTTTGCCGAACCGCAGGCTGATGATGGGGTTGAGCGGATTGTTCGGATCAATTCAATGCGTGAAAGATTTGGCATTGAGGATGTGAATGCTATCTTAGCTAGTGACACACCGCCGCCTGCGCTCATGATGCCGAAAGTGCGCACACCGGACGAGGTGGTTACACTCGATCAGCTTTTATCCGAAGCCGGGCATGATACCCGTCTTCATGTTATCATTGAGACCAATGAGGGACTTGAGGCCGCGTATGACATTGCCGGATGCAGTGCGCGGATTGATGCGATGTTTTTTGGCGGGGTCGATATGGCGGCTGAACTAGGTTGCCAGCTTGCGTGGGAACCATTGCTCTATGCACGTTCTAGAGTAGTGCATGCGGCTGCAGCGGCAGGCTTAGACGTAATTGATGTACCCTATCTTAATCTTGATGATCCAGATGGAATGCGCGCTGCTGCCGAGCAGGCGCGTTCCCTTGGATTTGCCGGTAAGGGTTCAATCCACCCCAAGCAAATTGCAGCAATTAATGAAGTGTTCACACCAGTGGCCGAACAGATTGCTCGGGCACGGCGGATCATTTCTGAATTTGAGGCCGCAGACACAGGCCTGGTTGTAATTGATGGAAAATTAATTGAAAAACCTGTATTGCGAGAGATGTATCGGACTCGGGCAATCGCCGACAGGATGGGTTTATAGGGCAACGGCCTCAAAAGGCAACTTTAGGAGATGAAAAATGGAATGTTGTGGTCCGGGTTACGCCAGTCCCGCCGAGGCAATAAAGGCTCCTTGTGAGACCTTGCTCTACACCATTGCAATTTATACCGGCACCGGTATCCAGAAGCCAGACTATCTGGCGACTGTTGATGTCGATCCGGACAGCCCGACATATTCCAAGGTCATTCACCGGATGGAGATGCCAGGGATTGGGGATGAACTGCACCATATGGGCTGGAATGCCTGTTCTTCTTGCTTCGACGATTCAAGTATGGCTCGCCGCTATCTACTTCTTCCCGGCGTACGGTCAAACAACATCTATGTCGTTGATACCGCTACCGATCCCCGTGCGCCGCGCCTTCATAAGGTGATTGATGGTGCACAGATCAAGGCTAAGGCTGATCTCTCCGGTCCGCATACTGTGCATTGTCTTGGTTCCGAGATTATCATATCCTTTCTTGGCAACGCCAGGGGCGAGGCGCCGGGGGGCTATCTTCATCTGAACAAGGATTTCGAAATTGTTGGGCGCTGGGAAAACTCGATGGGCGATATCAAGTTTGGCTATGATTTCTGGTATCAGCCCCGCCATAATGTGATGGTCTCATCCGAATGGGCGGCACCAAATACCTTTATGCCTGGCTTTGATCTGGAGGAGGTTGGCCACCTCAAATATGGGCGCGAGCTGCATTTCTGGGATTTTGAAAAGCGAGAGCCTGTTGAGAGCTTCTATCTCGGCGAGGATGGTCTTGTGCCATTAGAAGTCAAATTTCATCATGACCCAAACAGTACGCATGGCTTTTGTGGGGCAGCGCTTAGCTCCAACGTCATCCATTGGTGGAAAAATGATGCTGGTAAATGGCAATGGGAAAAGATCATTGATGTCGAGAATGAGGCTCATCCCGAATGGCCAATACCTGTCCCTGGAGTTATGTCAGCCATCCTGGTCTCGATGGATGACAGATATCTCTATCTCAACAATTGGCTTCATGGCGACATGCGCCAATATGACATTTCCGATCCGCATAACCCAAAGCTGACTGGTCAGGTCTGGATGGGCGGGTTGCTTGGCAAGGCACCGGTGGTCAATGGCGTCACTATGGCAGGCGGCCCACAGATGTTTCAGCTCAGTCTTGATGGTAGGCGTCTTTATGTGACTACATCTCTTTTCAGTACCTGGGACAATCAATTCTATCCCGAAATCCGTGAACAGGGCGGGGTGATGGTAATGATTGATTGTGATCCGGTGAATGGCGGTATGGAGATTAACAAGGACTTTATTGTTGATTTTGGCAATGAGCCAAATGGGCCAAGCCGCTGCCATGAGGCGCGCTATCCCGGCGGCGACTGCACAAGTGATATTTGGCTATGATGACAATTACTCTCGCCAATCGCAACAACGACAGCTATCAGGTCAAGGGTCGTAAGCCACTTCTTGATGAGCTGCGGGCACAGGGTGTAGATCTTCCGTATGGTTGCAAATATGGCGGCTGTATCACCTGTGCGGCCAAACTCATCGATGGTGACATTGACCAACGCGCGCAGGTGGCGCTCAATAACCGACAGATCAATGACGGCTATGTGATCCTGTGCGTGGCGCGGGCTAAATCGGATTGTACGCTGGAGATTGGCGTCGAAAGCCATGACAGGCTTTACCGCAATCCGTTCATCGACCCACTTGCCCCGCATGAGTTGAAAGCTGACATCGCAACACCACTGGATACTGATAAATGACCTATCTGAACCATAATGAACCCTATAGTGATGAATATCTGCAAAGCATCCTCAAGTCGGTTAAGACGATTGCTATGGTCGGCGCGAGCCCAGATAAGACAAAGTTTAGCTACGGTGTGCTGCGCGTGCTGCATGAAACCGGCTATGACATGATCCCGATCAATCCGCGACCTGGCCTTGAGGAAATTCGCGGTATCAAAGTCTATCCCAATCTCGCCACCGTTGACCGGCCAGTTGACATGGTCGAGGTGTTCAGAAAGCCTGAAGATCTATATGGCATTGCTGAAGAAGCGATTGCTATCGGAGCTAAGGTGCTGTGGGGGCAGATTGGTGTGGTCAATCATGACGCCGCGCATCTTGCGGAGGAGGCTGGTCTCAAGGTGGTGATGAACCGTTGTCCGAAGATCGAGCTTTTCCGCCCCTTCTGGAAGCCAAAATTGCATCTGGGAATTTGACCGTCGGTCTGCTTCGGCGGCCATGTTCGTCGGCGATGGTCATTTTTGGGATGACATTTCTGTTTACTGCTTGCCCGCAATTCTGACATAGCGGTCCTCAAGAAAGGCCTGATGCGCAATGGCCGCTTGGTCAAGGTCTGATGTGGCAGGCCTGTCGGGTTCAAAATGACCATATTCATCCCGTCCTCTGACCAGCATGGCCGTGTCCTGATCATGTTTCGTCTGCCGAACA
>CACNSW010000068.1 GCA_902623185.1 uncultured SAR116 cluster alpha proteobacterium | reverse complement strand
GTCGTCAGACAGGCTGGTTTCTTGCTGAGGGAATGCGTATTTGCACAGAGGCAGCGGCATTAGGCTGGGAGATGCACAGACTTGCCTTTCTTGTCGGGCGTGAGAATGATAAGCATATTCGTCCATTGCTTACCGCACTAGGTGATGCAGGAGGTCGGGCATTGCCGATGACCAAGCACCTGTTGCAGCGTATTAGCCGTAAGGACAACCCGCAGATGGTTGTTGGCGCTTTTGCCCAGCGGCATATCATGTTGTCTGATATACACCCCATCAAATCTGACATATGGGTGGCTCTTGACCGTGTGCGCGATCCTGGCAATCTGGGTACGATTATGCGCACAATTGATGCTACGGGCGCGCGTGGGTTGATCCTGATTGATGATTGCACCGACCCATATTCTGTGGAGGCGGTGCGTGCCTCGATGGGGGCGGTGTTTAATGTTGCCATTGCCAGTTGCAGCCAGCTAGATTTTCTAGCTTTTGCCGCAAAGTGGTCAGGTCGCATCCTTGGTACGGCGCTGCCAGCTAGCACCGATTATAGAGCGGTGGCATTTGATGGCCCATTGATTGTGATGATGGGGAACGAGCAGACAGGTCTACCTGATACTCTCAAGCAGGCCTGCACGCAGCTTATACGTATGCCGATGCTGGGACGGTCGGATTCGCTCAATCTTGCAGTTGCAGCTGGAGTGGTGCTTTATGAAGCGTTGCGTAAACGCGCCTAGATGGCTGGCTGCCAGCGGGCGTAATTAGCCTGGGCGATAACCCGCGGATTTTCTTGCACTTCTGCAACCGCCAACTCACCTGAAGTAACCTCTCCACTCACCATTGCATCACGCAGCGCATAATGCGCTGCTTGTGATGAGGCGCGGATTGCATAGACCGTCAGCAGCACAAACAGGGGTGTCTCAGATAGCAGCTCACGACAAGCCGCCAACAGTGGCACTAGGTCCTGCTCAATACGCCAGATTTCGCCTTTTGGGCCGCGCCCATATTTCGGTGGGTCTATAATGATCCCTTCATACCGGCGCCCCCTACGGACCTCGCGCTCAACAAATCGCATTGCATCATCGGTGATAAATCTGATAGGTGCTTCTTCAAGCCCGGCTGCGTTTCGGTTTTTAAAGGCATGGGAAATTGCCTTCTTGCTGGCATCGACATGTGTCACTGCCGCTCCAGCCGCGGCGGCATGCAGGCTGGCAACCCCAGAATAGGCAAACAGGTTCAGAATACGCGGCCGATAATCTGGAGTTCTGGTGGAATTAGTGGCACGGATTTTTTTGGCACACCATTCCCAGTGACAAGCCTGTTCGGGGAAAAAGCCAAGATGGCGAAAGGGTGTTGGCCGGGCGCGAAAGCGCAATGACTGATAAGTGATCTCCCAATCTGCGGGCAGGTCGTTGCTCAGTTTCCAGCCGCCACCTTCACAATCATCAATCTCACGGTGGCGGCTTTTCTGCGAAGGGATAAAGACGCCATCGGCCCGCCACTGGCTGACATCAAAGCGCGGTTTCCAAAGTGCCTGTGGTTCTGGCCGGATAAAACGATAGGGACCAAAACGCTCCAGTTTTTGCAGATTGCCGCTGTCGAGCAGTGCATAATCACGCCACTTGTTGGCGATAAGGATCTCGGATGTAATGCTGCCAAAGGTCATGGCGCGGATCATGCCGGGCTGAGTATGTTATTGCAAGTACCAGTGCTGGTTTGGTGTTGCTATGTTTCTTGCTCGGCTACATGTTAAATTTTTGCTTAAATTTGCAAATGTTGAGTAAAATTAGCAAAAGTTATAACTATTGAGAGGACCATATAAAATTATTTGGTGTTTTGGCTTGTTCTGGGAATAGGTTTGCGCCGGAGCACAGGCAGTTTCCAATGAACAAGGTTGATCGTCAAATTTTCCAGCATCTTCAAGAAAATGCGGCGCAACCCGTCGCCGATATTGCCTCAAAAGTCAGCCTGTCCGTTACCCCATACTGGCGTCGAATTCAACGGATGGAGGAATCGGGAGTTATCCGCAAGCGTGTAGTCTTGCTTGATGCGCAGAAACTTGGTGTTGGCATGTTAGTCTTTGTCGCCGTTCGCACAGATCAGCACAATGCTGATTGGCTAAAACAATTTGCCACGATGGTCTCAGCGATGCCTGACGTCGTTGAATTCTACTGGATGAGTAATGAGGTTGATTATATGCTTCGCGTGGTTGTCGCCAGCATGGCAGCCGATGACGTATTCTATAGCAAGCTGATTTCCAATGTCGAGTTGACTGATTTCAGCTCGTCTTTGTTTTATGGAGCAGAGCGAATTTACCACCGCTTTGCCGCGTGCCAGTGAGAGTGTAAATGGAGACGGTAATTCCAGATAAAATAGCGGGATATTGTCTTGTTTTTCGCGACAAATTGCTGCTCCCTTCAGAGGGATTTATTCCCAACCATTATATTAACTTTGACGCTTTGCGACCGGTCTTCCTTGCCAATCAATTTGGTTGGCGTGCCACCGAATTGTCTGGCCAGCAGATAGTTACCGCTCCGTCCGCTCTTGCGCGATTTGCCTTCAAACAGTTTGGCATAGGAATTGACCCGGCACGGTTCTGCGATGTGGCTGGTCAATCACCGGCTGTGATGCATGCGCATTTTGGACGAGGCGGGGCGCTGGCCTTGCCACTTGCCCGGATGCTCAATATTCCGCTGTTCGTCACATTTCATGGTGGTGATGCGACTAAGCAGACTCATCGGCGCCGCCGGCTGCTGCCATCCATCTATCAACGCCGTCTAGCCCAGATGCATGATTATGTCAGTGCGTATCTTTGCGTTTCCAATTTTGTTGCAGACCGGCTGCGGGCGCAGGGGTTTCCAGCAGCAAAGTTGTACACCCATTACATTGGCATCCCCCTGACGCAGATTGCGGTACCCACAGCGCGCGCCACAGATGCGCCTTTATTACTTGTCGCCCGGTTCGTTGAAAAGAAAGGTATCGATACATTGCTGAAGGCGATGCGGCTTGTTGCAATGAGCAATCCAGCCATTCGTCTTGAGATCGCTGGCAGCGGGCCCCTTGAGCCTCAGCTTCGCGCACAGGCATGCGATCTGCCAGCTGTTATCTTTCTTGGCTGGCAGACGTCAGACCAGCTTGCAGCGCGTCTTGCCATTTGCAGCGCGTTGGTGGTTCCCAGCCAGCAGGCAGCCGATGGCGATTGTGAGGGGCTGCCGACAGTGGTGCTGGAGGCTCTTCGTGCTGGCGTACCGGTGGTGGCAACACGCCATGCCGGC
>CACNSW010000067.1 GCA_902623185.1 uncultured SAR116 cluster alpha proteobacterium | reverse complement strand
TAGCCAGTCCTTGGCCGAACTTTTTTTATTCCTAATAGCCTAGGTCTGATTGGTTAACGCTATCAAGGGTCCATCTAATTCGCAACGCTTATTGAGTGATAGAGAGCTATGTAATTCACGGTAGTTGTTTTACCAATCGAGGTGTTTAAATTGAAATCAGTATTCAATATCCAATTTGTTCAGCGAATTAAGCTGTGAAGATAAACGTATTTTGTGACATATTGTGTAGGAAGCTGGATAGTAATGGGACAAAGTGTAACAACCGATAGTCAGAACTTAAACGGAAGCCCCGATAACGATAATGCCAATGAACTATTGAGGCACGAAAAAGAGGCTTTTAATGAAGAGCAGCAAAACATTTTCAAAAATGTGTGGGTACCGGTGTGTCATGAGTCAGAGGTTCAAAACCCTTATGATTTCCGAACAAGCAGTATTGGTAACGACAACATAATTGTCTGCAGAGCACCCGACGGTAAGGTGAATGCACTATTGAACGTTTGCCCACACCGCGGAATGTTAATTGAACGGCGTCCTCAAGGCAGTTTTCTTGAAGGCCAAGCCTCCGGAAACCCAAAAAGAATAACCTGTATGTTTCACGCATGGCAATTTGATATGAGGGGCAACTGCGTATACGTGGCACGTGAGAAAGAAGGCTACCAAGACCGATTTTGTAAAGATGATGCGGGTCTCAGACGATTACGGTGCTCAGTTGGTTTTGGAGGCTTTGTTTGGGTCAACATGAATGATCAGCCAATCGCTTTACTTGAGGAATGGATTGGAGAGGCCTTATCACCGATAGAGAAGCAAATCAGTTCCTCTCCCCTTGAAGTGGTGCATTATCATAAGGAAATGATTCAAACGGGGTACAAAGATGAAATTTTGAATGGGCTAGAGCGTGACGCAGGACTATTTAACTGCTCATTTTTTCCTTTTGGGCATTGTGCCTCTCACAGCGCAGACGAAAAACCTGTTCCAAATGGTGAATTTGGATTTCCTGCTCCTAATGCAACACAGGCTATTAAAGTGGATTTATTTCCGGGGTATGTATTTCATTTGAATGGACCATCTCTCCACGTTTCTACCATCACACCAGTGTCGCGAAACCAAGTTATGGTTGAACACAGAGGACTGGCGCCAAAGGACGATAATAAACAAGACCGTCTTTCACGTTGTAAGCACTATAACAGCATCTTCGGCCCATTTCGACCTTTACAAACCGCAGTTTTGATCGGCAACGGCGAGTCAGAGAACAAAAACCCGGTTCCATCCAAGCATTACAATGAGGAATGGTCTCGATGGATGGAGGGGCATTATAATCGCGAAGACAGTTTGTCTAATCGTTCCCTTGTGCAGGGTCACAAAGCCAAATCCAATGTCGAGACTGAGCTTTCGGGACAGAAAGTGGTTGTGGTTGGAGCCAGCCATGCTGGTATTGCGTTTGCAGACAAACTTAGGAAAAACAACTTTACCGGGCCGATTGCAATTTTCGACAGGCAGGTCGGTGGCCCCATGGAAAGGCCACCACTATCGAAGGGATTCCTGCTTGGCGGCGGGGAGACAGTTGAGGCCAAATCACTGCTCAGACAAAAAAAATGGTACAAAACCAATAAGGTACGACTGAAAACGCAATCCATAGTGCATTCTGTTGACACAAAACAGAAAACAATAACAGTCAATAATGGGATCGTGGTGAACTACGATAAGCTTGTAATCGCCAGCGGAGCCACACCTAGAGAATTACCTGACGCGATTGGCGTTGCGAATGCGTTTACTCTAAGACAGCCTTCAGATGCCAATGCCATCCGCCAGGCAGCGAACAATGCCGACTCAGTTGTGATTATCGGTGGAGGTTACATCGGATTGGAAGTGGCTGCCTCACTAAGAAAAAAAGGGATGGCGGTTACTGTGATTGAGGCTGCTGAGAGGATACTCGCGAGGGTGGCCAGCAAGCCCTTGGCAGAGCACTTTCAAAAATTACACGAAAAACATGGGGTCAAAATTTTTACCAACATTGGAGTGGATAAAATTAACCATGAAGATGGAATTTTTGCCGGCGTTGTTTTATCTGATGGGATCGAAGTCAAAGCTGATATGCTGATCACGGGCATTGGAGTTTTTCCAGATAGCAAGTTGGCAGCAGATGCAGGGATAGAAACTCAGCGTGAAGATGGTGGAGCTATACTTGTCGATGAGACCATGCAAACAAGTGACGTAGATGTTTACGCAATTGGTGACGTTGCCATTCGACGTGATCAAAGTTTGGCAGTTGAGTCAGTGCACAATGCCCAAGAAACCGCTTCGATAGCTGCTGCTGCAATCACCAACAGTTCATTACCAGTCATTCAAACTCCCTGGTTTTGGTCTGACCAATACGACACTAAATTGCAATCCGTTGGCATCGTTCCAGTTGCGGACAGCCGTATTTATCAAGTTGCGCGACCAGGCAAAAAAGAAAGCGGCATATCCTTCTGGAGCTACATAGATGAAAAGTTGATAGCCGTCGAGGTGGTCAATGACCCCGCGACTTACATGGAAGCGCGTCAGTGCTTAGATACAAAGCAGTCGCCAGACCCGAAACAAATCTCAAATCGCTCTTATTCACCAATTGATAGTGGGGGAGCGCGATCATGAGATCTTTTGCGATGGGGAGTTTGTCGTAAATGCTTCAATGCTTCGCGTCTTTTGCGGTAACACCTAAACCGCTTCTAGTAAAACATCTAAAGAAAAAGAGTTTAAAGTGGGGAAACGATCAGGATGACAAATCTAAGCGCAGCTGAAATTGAAAAAAAAATCGAGAAAATTATCTATCGCACAGCATTAGCTTTAGATGATAACGACTGGGAAAGTTGGTTTGACCTTTGCGATGACGCCTTTTTTTACTCGATCACTTCCTTCAGTCCAGAAATAAATAAAAAGATGACCTACTTTAGTGGCAACAAAAAAGAGTTGGTTGGTTTGATGGATATGTTACCAAAACATAATACTGATCACTCTCCACTCCACCGACACACCTCAGTTTATACAGTTGAAGTTGCGGATGAAGGACGGTCTGCTACAGCAATCAGTTCAGTAACAATTTATCAAAACATGCTTGATGGCATTAATTCTCATCTGGACTCGGGTGAGAGTAGGCTATTCGTCATAGGCAAATACGTCGATGAGTTTAAGATAGAAAATGGCAACCCAAAATTTTTGAGCCGTGAAACCAAGCTGGACAATAGACGTCTTGATAAGGGTTCTCATTGGCCTTTGTAATGTTTTCTTTATTGCAAAGACCTAGGGTCTAAACGCTTAACGTTTGTCAGCTATAGAAGGTAAATTGCATGGCCTGGACAAAAGTGTGTGAAAAGAGTGAAATACCTGAAGGCTCCATAAAAAAAGTGTGGGCAAGAATTGGGGGGGGGATACCCATCGCAGTCGCTCACCATAAAAACGGCTATGTCGCGATTCCACCTGTTTGCCCGCATTTAGAAGAGCCATTAGAAGATTCCGGTTTGGTCACT
>CACNSW010000066.1 GCA_902623185.1 uncultured SAR116 cluster alpha proteobacterium | reverse complement strand
CCGGGCAGCAGCGAACTTGTTGCCAACAGCCAGATGCGCAAGGTCATCGCCGAGCGTCTGCAGCAGTCCAAGCAGACAGCCCCGCATTTCTATCTGACGGTTGATTGTGAGATCGACCAGCTTCTCGCGTCGCGCAGGCAGCTCAATGCACTTGCCGGCGATGGTGTGAAGATTTCGGTCAATGATCTGGTGATCCGCGCTGCGGCACAGGCTTTGATTCAGGTGCCAGAGGCGAATGCCTCCTGGGAAGGCGATCACACCCGTCGTTTTGCGCATGCCGATATTTCGATGGCGGTCGCGATTGAGGGCGGACTGATCACGCCGGTGATCTGGGCGGCCGAGCAAAAAGGGCTTGCCGAACTGTCACAGATCAGCCGTGATCTGGCAGAGCGCGCCCGCGCGGGCAGTCTGGCGCCGGAGGAATTTACCGGGGGCAGTTTCACCATTTCCAATCTCGGGATGTTTGGCGTGCGTGAATTTGCCGCCGTCATTAACCCGCCGCAGGGGGCCATTCTGGCTGTTGGTGCTGGTGAGGAACGACCAATCGTCCGCGATGGCGCGCTCGCCGTTGCGACGGTGATGACGGTCACGCTGTCATGTGATCATCGGGCTGTCGATGGCGCGGTTGGTGCGCGGTGGCTGCAATCATTCAAATCCTTCATCGAAAATCCGGTGACGATGCTTCTCTAGGCGGGACTCTTTTGTGGATCATCCTTTCCGGGATGTTTCAGTCAGGCAGGAAAATGACGGAAAAACAGAGTTTTGATACCATTGTGATTTGCGGCGGGCCAGGTGGCTATGTGGCCGCGATCCGCGCGGCACAGCTTGGTATGTGCGTGGCAGTTGTTGAGCGTGAGCATCTTGGTGGTGTTTGCCTGAACTGGAGCCGTATCTGGACGAGGGCGCCTTCGCGCGCGGTGAAATTACGGCATTTGCTTGAGGCGATGAGGGAGTTTGGGCTTACTGTCGGTGGTAAGATGTCAATCGATTTTACCAAGGTGTTTGAACGCTGGAGAATGGTGGCCAACCGAAGTCGACTAGTGTTCAGCACTTGCTGAAAAAGAACAAGGTTACTCCGGTTGAAACGGAGGCCAAAATTGGTGTTCTGGCCAATGACTTGCGCACTTTCAGCCTTCCCACTGGTAATATTATAACGGCACAGTATTTGATAATCGCCACCGGCGCGAGGGAACTTAACCCTCAAGGTAACGGAAAAGAGTTGATGTAGACAATCTCACTGTATCTTGCCTTATCCGAAGCAATGCACGAAACAGTCCTTGACGCTTTTGACCAGACTATCCATTTCTAGTTGTATCTGGCACAATTTTGACCTCCAGCTGATAGTTTAATTATGCCTCAAATCAATACTACTAAAGGTGCTAAGCGCCACCCAGAAAAACGTAAAAACCCTGATAGACCACAGCCCCGTCGTCCGAAATGGCTGAGGGTGAAAGCACCTGTTTCAGCCGCCTATGCCCAAACGCGTAGCTTGATGCGTGATCACAATCTTGTAACAGTGTGCGAGGAGGCGGCCTGCCCCAATATTGGAGAATGCTGGGCGCAGAAACACGCCACTATGATGATCCTTGGTTCGGTCTGTACGCGCGCCTGTGCGTTTTGTAATGTTGCAACAGGGCGACCTGACGTGCTCGACTTAGATGAGCCGGAGAATGTTGCAAAAGCTGTTGCTTCACTTGGTCTTCGCCACGTTGTCATAACCTCGGTTGATCGCGACGATCTTGCTGATGGTGGTGCCGCGCATTTTGCTCGCACAATTGAATTTATACGTCTCTATTCTGCTAGCACCACGATTGAAATTTTAACTCCCGACTTTCTGCGCAAAGATGGGGCGCTCGAGGTGATTATTGCCGCCCATCCGGATGTGTTTAATCACAACATGGAGACGGTGCCGCGCCTCTACCCTACTATCCGGCCAGGTGCCCGCTACTTTCACTCATTGTCGATCCTTAAGCAGGTAAAAAAGATTGACCCTTCCATTTTTACAAAATCAGGGATCATGGTTGGCCTTGGTGAGAAAGATGATGAGGTGGGTCAGGTGATGGATGATTTGCGCAGAGCCAATGTCGATTTTATGACTATCGGTCAATATCTGCAGCCAACACCCAAACATGCCCCGGTTGACAGATTTGTTGAGCCGACGTTATTCGATGCTTATGCTATGCAGGGAAAGGAAAAGGGTTTTTTGCTCATGTCATCCACACCGTTGACACGTTCCTCCTATCATGCAGATGAAGATTTTGCAGCGCTACAAAAGGCCCGCAACTCGATGTTGGCAGGCGGCTAATATGACGGTTCACGCAGAAAGGAGGGTTGTCAGACACAGCCCAGAACATCTGTACGCTCTGGTAGCAGATGTGCAATCCTATCCACAATTTTTGCCTTGGTGTCTTGCTGCTCGGATTCGGCAGCAAGACGATGTCTCGCTTGCCGCCGACCTGATAATCGGCTTTCGAATGTTCCGTGAGAAATTCACCTCCTACGTTGATCTCGACGCCAAGGCATTGGAGATTAATGTTCGGTATGCTGAGGGACCCTTTAAATTTCTGACAAATAAATGGCGTTTTCTGCCTCATGAAAAGGGTTGCGAAATTGACTTCTATGTTGATTTTGAGTTCAACTCTCGATTATTGCAATCGGTTATTGAAACGTTGTTTACCGAGGCAGTGCGCCGCATGGTGCAGGCTTTTGAAACACGTGCCGATACGCTCTACGAAAAACAGCTAACGGAACAATAGTTTTAACATCTATCGCCTATACCGCTTCCTAGTAATTCGGCTAGTAGGTGTAACGAGTGAAGCGTTGCACGCGCTCTTACGGTTGGCCTATCACCAGCGAATATGACCCTGTCCAGAGAGGCTGGCTCACCACGGCGCTGGTTTGCAAAGTGCACTAGTCCAACGGGTTTTTCAGGGCTACCACCAGCGGGTCCTGCGATCCCAGTTATTGCTACCGCCAGCGCGGCTTTTGGCGTTTTCACTAGTGCGCCAGCGACCATCTCTTCAGCGCATTCCGCAGAGACAGCACCGTGTGTGGTAAGTATAGCTTGGGAAACGCCTAGCAAATCAATCTTTGCAGCATTGCTGTAGGTGACTAGCCCACGTTCTAGAACCGCAGAAGAACCCGCAACATCGGTCAATGCAGCTGCAACCATACCACCGGTGCACGATTCAGCTGTGACGATCATGAAACTATTGGCTCTAGCCTGCTGTATCACGCTAGCGGCCATTTTGGAAATTTTATCTGTTATCTGCATCCGTCCTACTTTTGACTTCATTCAAGATACTGGCAGTATCCATAGAGCTAGCCACAGGCAGAGAGCGGCCGAAGTTCCGGCAAGCACATCATCAGCCATCACGCCGGCGCCACCCGGCCATTTTTCGACCATGCTAATAGGCCCGACCTTAGTAATGTCAAAAAAACGAAAAAGCAAAAATGCTGCCAGTGCCCAGCGCCAGTCCATTGGAATCACCAGCAGCGCTATCCATTGTCCGGCTACCTCGTCTATGACGACTTCAGAGGCATCCTTTCTCCCTGTTTTGTTCTGGTGGTGATTAGCGGC
>CACNSW010000065.1 GCA_902623185.1 uncultured SAR116 cluster alpha proteobacterium | reverse complement strand
TGGAAATTGGAGAGAAAATTAAAGCTGCTCAAACAGCTAATAAAAAGCTGTACTCGTTATCCACTCCCTCACTTCCTTATTATACTGGAGAACTCAAGACTGACAGCTCGTGGGGTAGGTTGTCGCCCCCTGTCTGGAATTCTGGGAAACTTTACGCGGTTGTTAATCGATTTGGGTACTATGGTATCACATACAATCATAAGAAGTTTTCTGAAGCTGATGTGTCTTCGTACGATATTTTATTTGACTCTAAGGTAAAGGGAAGAGTGGCTCTTTTCGATTGGTTTCTTCCAAATATGGGATGCCTATCCAAATTCAACGGCAATAAAAACCCTTATGACTTAACATCTTCAGAATTTTCTGCTTTGGGCGAGACCTTGATGAAGCTTCGCCCGCAGGTAGGTTTGGTTGGTAACACTAGTCAAGTAATACAGGCGATGGCAGGTGGTTCTTACGATCTCGCAATTGCCGGTGAGTGGGTCCAGGCAGGCATGTATGATGATGGTCTACCATTCAAAGCTCTAGTGCCAAAGCAGGGTGGGGTAACTTGGGACCAGGCAGTCTGTGTATCAGCCAAAACACCAAATAAGGAAAATGCCATAAAATTCGTTCAATATGTTAGCGGGCCAGCTTTCCAGTCTAAATTAGCCATAGCCAAAACATATTATAGTATGGTTCCAAACAAAAAAGCAGCAGTCATGTTACCGGATGATAAAAGGGCGCTTTTGAATCTCTCCAATATTGAAAAGTTTGACGAGATTTTTATGGCAAACCTATCACCAAGAAAGAGTCCAGATAACCGCGAAGAGTGGATGGCATCTTGGGAAAAATTTAAAAACGCATAACCTGAACGATGTGCTATTGATGGCTGCTTAGCGCAGCCATCATTTCTAAGGAAATAATATGACATACGTTGACCTCTCCCAAACCATAGAATCTCATTGGTTTTGGGACACCTTCCCCTTCGTATCGCAATCCTATGAGGACGGAGATGAATTTCAAGAGTTTGGATTAAGATGGGGTGGTAAAGGCTTCACTTATTCAAGTTCACCGGGTTGGCATTTTCCAGATAAACCAGTGTTAGATGACTTCGACATTGATTATTTCGCTGGTGTTGCACAAGTCATTGATTTAACTCAGTACGCTAAAAAGGGCTTTGTCACAGCTGGTGATTTTACCGATAAGATTGGGTTAGGATCTCTATCAAGAATTATTGTTCTCAAAACAGGCCATGCAAGTAAGATACCTATTCGGCGTCGAGAATATTGGACACTTGCTCCCCAAATTTCTCCAGCAATTGCCGAAGTAGCTGCCGAGAGAGGTGCTTGCCACATTTGTGTTGATTTATCCTGTGACAGTTTGGAAAGTCGGAGATCAGACTCTACCAATGGCATCTTCAATCCAAACACAGAATTTAGAAACAGGGTTCACGCTTCTGGCGTAATCCTTACTGAAAATTTTAGTAATTTAGACAAAGTCAAAACCGAAATATTTTTACTTTGCCTTCCCATCAAGGGGGAGGGGATGAGCACCTCTCCAACTAGGCCAGTTGCGCTGATTTCATGGCCGTCTAAGGAACCATCCATTTATGATGTGTCTACACCTATTTTGAACCATTGGCGATGGCGAATGGAAACTTGGCGAGTCCAAGGTAATAACGCTGGCTTTTACTCTGACCAGACTGAATTTATTCAATCTGGGCATGCATTCACACACTGTGATGCCCCCAGGCATATGGAAAAAAGTGGCGCCACTATCCAGGAGCTTCCGAACATGGGGTTGGACTTGTTTATAGGCAAGGCTCATATTATTGATCTATCAGATATTGAGTTGCCTTCGGCGATAACAGCAAGCTTGCTAGAACAACGATCGGGTAGAGGTATCACAAAAAACCAAAGAATAATTTTGAGAAGCGATCTGACAAATCGACTTGGATACAAATCTACAAGGTGGCATACTCATGCTCCAAGCTTAGATTTATCGGCAGCAAAATGGCTAATCGATAAAAAGCCGACGGCAGTTTGTCTTGATTTTCCGCAAGATTACATTGCTAGGGAAATGCCTGGCCGACATGTTTACAATCATGAATTTGAAATCCACCACAAAATTTTTCAGGCAGGAATACCATTTGTAGAGGATTTGAAAGATTTGGGGCAAGTAACTAAGGAGGGAACTTTTCTAGCCGCTGTTCCACTAAAAATGACCTGTATTGATGGCGCCCCAATGAGAGCGATTTTGATAAATTGGTAAGGTTTATGGGCACCTACTCTACCACTACAAATCCCTGGCCCCTTTTGCTCCCTGCTTTGATGCTTAGCTGCCTATTTTTCTTGTTACCAACAATCAATATGATTTTTTTAAGCCTGACCACAGAAACTGGTTTTGGCTTTACGAATTTTGCTGATTTTTTTTCAACTCCTTACTTGACTCAGGCGCTGGTTCGAAGCCTTTTTTTAGCCCTAGTCTCAACTTTGATTGCCAGTGTAATTTCATGGCCGCTGGCTTATTTTGTTGTTTTTTGTGTAAATGAAAAATGGCGGGCGTTATTTTTGTTAGCCATTTTGGCTCCTTTCTGGACAAGTTTCACAATACGAGCATTTTCGTGGCAGTTAGTGTTATCTGACAATGGTGTTATTTCTTGGTTAATTGAAAAAGTTACCGGTTCTTCTGTAGCACTGGGTATTCTATACACTATGAATGCTTCGATATTTGGTCTTGCACTCTTTGGCTCAATGCTGTGCACATTCACTCTTTATGGAGCATTGGTATCGATCGATAAAAAATTGGTTGAAGCTGCGTCTACATTGGGTGCACGACCCTATCAATTATTCAGAGATATAATTTTCCCATTGGGCCTCCCTGGCTGGCTGGCTGGCATTGTGTTATCCTTCATTGTTTGCATTGGCGACTATGCTGTGCCTACTCTATTAGGTGGTGGGTTGAAGCCAGTGTTAGCTCAGATTATGCTCTCAGTTTTAAAGGGCACTTACAACCTTTCTCAAGCAGCGACAATAGCCACTATCCTGGCTGTAACTGTGATAATTTGCGCTTCACCACTAATGTTTTTTAGACTTTTGAAAAGTAGAAGTGCCTTACAATGACCGGACTCATCGTTAACAAACCTGTCTTTATACTTCTAACGGTATTTTTTTGCTTGGCACTCTCAATAATTTATTTGCCAATTTTAGTGATGATAATTTTTTCATTTAATAGTGGTAGATATCAAACCCTCCCATTTAGGGAGCCCACATTCGAATGGTATATAAATTTAGTTGCCGACAGCAGTTTTATGGATAGTTTTTTTACTAGTTTGCTTATGGCATCTCTTGCAAGTTTAGCAGCAACAGCTTTAGGTTTTTTAGCCGCTTATGCATTTAGTAAAGCCAAAATTCCGTTTTATTCACTTTTTTTTGGTTTAATCCTAGCGCCTTTAGTGATTCCAATAATTTTGATTGGTATAGGAATGCGCCTTCAAATTGTTTCTGTAGGGATTGATCCTGCACTTTGGTTAGTGCTTATTGGGCAAACTCTTTATGTCTTGCCATTAGCCGTGATCAATTTAAAAAATAGGATTGACAAAATACCAAAATCAATCGAAGAGGCTGGTATTTCCTTGGGGTCAAATAGGTTGCACTTGATTGTCTTTATTTTAGCGCCCATTTGTTCGCCCACTATATTTGCTACCATCCTGCTAACATTTACGTTTTCATTTGATGAATTTGTAATTGCGTACTTCTTGAGTAACTTCGATGTTACTCTGCCAATAAGAATTTGGACGTCGCTGGTGACAGGTTTTGAGCCTAAAATC
>CACNSW010000064.1 GCA_902623185.1 uncultured SAR116 cluster alpha proteobacterium | reverse complement strand
TTGGCTTCATTGTGTGGGCACACCACATGTACACCGTCGGATTGAGCGTTGATACACGCGCTTATTTTACAGCAGCCACGATGGTGATCGCTGTGCCGACAGGCGTTAAAATCTTCTCATGGATTGCCACGATGTGGGGTGGTTCGATTACCTTCCGTGTGCCTATGTTGTGGGCGATTGGTTTCATCTTTTTGTTTACCGTTGGTGGTGTGACAGGTGTTGTTCTCTCGAACGCCGGTCTCGATGTGGTTCTGCACAACACCTATTATGTTATAGCGCACTTTCATTATGTGCTTTCGCTTGGTGCTGTGTTTGGACTGTTTGCTGGCTTTTATTACTGGTTTCCAAAAATGACCGGATATGAATATTCAGAAGGTCTTGGCAAGCTGCACTTCTGGATCACCTTTATCGGTGTAAACCTGACTTTCTTCCCAATGCATTTCCTTGGTCTTGCCGGCATGCCTCGCCGTTACATCGACTATCCTGATGCCTTTGCTGGCTGGAACATGGTCGCCTCAATCGGCTCCTATGTCGGTGCCGCAGGTGCGGTGCTGTTCCTCGTTGTAATTGCGCAGGCCTTCATCGCCAAGCGCCGCGCCATGGACAATCCATATGGTGAAGGTGCAACAACTCTTGAATGGCAGGTTGCATCGCCGCCGCCATACCACACCTTCGAAGAGTTGCCGAAGGTCAAGTGATAAGTTTATTGGGAGCGCCCATAGGGACGCTCACCTCTTCTTTGATGGAGCCGGGATAATGACTGTGAGTACAGATCAGAACATCACTGCCGGTACAGATGCGCTTCGGGCGCCATCAGTAGGTGATTTCTTGTCATTACTCAAGCCGCGGGTGATGAGTCTTGTGATCTTCACCGGTTTTGCCGGCATGTATCTTGCTCCGGGTGAAATGCATCCTTTGGTTTTTGTGATAGCACTTTTTGCCATCGCTGCGGGTGCTGGAGCGTCGGGGGCCATTAACCAATGGTATGACCGTGATATTGACGCGGTGATGACGCGGACGCAGTTGCGGCCTATTCCGGCTGGGCTGATGGAGCCCGCCGAAGCATTGACTATGGGGCTCGTAATCTCCGCTCTGTCAGTGCTTGTTCTTGGACTTGCCGCTAACTGGCTGGCAGCTGGCTTGCTTGCCTTTACCATTTTCTTCTATGGTGTTGTCTACACCATCTGGCTGAAGCGGCGTACACCACAGAATATCGTCATTGGTGGCGCCGCTGGAGCGCTGCCACCGGTTATTGGCTGGGCGGCTGTGGCCGGCAGCCTGTCGGTTGAGCCTTTACTGCTGTTTGCATTGATTTTCATGTGGACACCACCGCATTTCTGGGCGTTGGCGCTGTTCCGCAATGAGGATTATACACGAGCGAATGTGCCAATGTTGCCCGTAGTCGCCGGCGAGATGGAGACACGTAGACAGATCCTGGTTTATGCGGCGTTTCTTGCACCTTTGGGTGTGGCCCCTTGGTTTATCGGTATGGCGTCAGTCCTCTACGCCGTTCTTGCCGGCGCTGTGGGCACGCTGTTTGTGTGGTTGTCATGGCAGCTATTCTGCACAGGTGACCATACAGTCGCGAGGAGATTGTTCGGCTTTTCGATCCTGCATCTTTTCGTTCTTTTCTTGGCGCTCGTTGCTGACCGTGCCCTCCAACAGTTCCTACTATCTGGAATGGTGTAATGATCGAGCGCTTGCAGCCCAAGACCGCAGAAGAAATGCAGAAAATGCGTCGCAGCCGCAATCTTGCGCTGCTTGGTGCCATTGTTCTGTTGGTTGTGCTGTTCTATGCGCTGACCATTGTTAGGGTTGGGAGCGGCTCATGACAACGCATGCGATTCGGCCAAAAATTGGTCAGCAGGCACAGGGAAATAGGCGTACTTTGACGTTGCTGTCGTTGCTTGTTGTTGCGATGGTCGGTCTTGCCTATGCGTCAGCGCCGCTTTACGACCTGTTTTGCCGCGTTACCGGTTACGGTGGAACAACCCAGGTTGTAACAGAGAATGCCAATGCCATCGTTATTGATCACCCCGTTAAGATACGCTTTGACGCCAACGTCAATCCGTCATTGAATTGGCGGTTTGAACCTGTTGATGCCCCGGTAACGCTAAATCCCGGCGAGGAAGTCATTATTAACTATCGGGCGACAAATCTTGGTGACGCGCCATCTGTTGGTACATCCACATTCAATGTGACACCAGTGAAAGCTGGCCCACATTTCATGAAACTTGATTGCTTTTGTTTCATTGAACAGGCGCTTGCGCCAGGCGAGTCAGTGTTGATGCCGGTAAGGTTTTTCATTGACCCGGCGATCGTTGAAAGTACCGATACTGCGGATATCAAAGAAATTATTTTGTCCTACACATTCTTTCCTGCACTATCGAGGACAAAAAGTTAGGGTAAAGAAGTCGCGGAAAGGTGACTGGCAACTGTTAGTCAGATGTAGAGGAGACAAAAATGAGTGGTGCGAACAAACACCCATATCACCTTGTTGAGGCCAGTCCTTGGCCAGCTGTGGGTTCCGCAGCAGCGTTTACTGCTGCTGTCGGCGGTGTAATGTATATGCACGAGGTTCAGTATGGCGTTGTCGTGCTTGGCCTTGGCTTCGCCCTTGTACTGTTGACGATGTATATGTGGTGGCGCGATATTATCCGCGAGGCGGAGTACCAGGGACATCACACTTCTATCGTCCAGATTGGTATGCGCTATGGTATGATGCTATTCATTGCGTCGGAGGTGATGTTTTTTGTAGCTTTCTTTTGGGCTTTTTTTGATCGTGCGCTTTTCCCGGTTGGTGGTGTTTGGCCGCCGGACGGTATCATCACTTTTGATCCGTTTGATTTACCATTAATCAACACGTTGGTCCTTTTGCTTTCTGGCTGCACTGTCACATGGGCGCATCACGCGCTGCAGCACGGCAATCGCAAGGATTTCATGACTGGACTTGCCATGACGGTCGGTCTGGGTGTTCTGTTTACCGGGTTGCAGGCAATTGAATACAGCCATGCACCGTTTGGCTTTACCGATGGCGTTTATCCATCAGTATTCTATATGGCAACAGGTTTTCATGGTTTTCACGTTCTTGTCGGCACATTGTTTCTTGCAGTTTGCTGGTTTCGCGGTCGAGCAGGACATTTTACACCTGAACAACATTTCGGTTTTGAGGCAGCGGCCTGGTACTGGCATTTTGTTGATGTTGTTTGGCTATTTCTCTTTGCCGCAGTTTATTGGTGGGGCGGTTGATCCGATTGGCATAGCTCACGTGCATGAGTAGTGCCTGGGAGTGCCTTTTGCAGGTGCTCCTTTTTATGTTAGGCCTGCCATTGGTTTTGATGACGCCCCGGGTGATAAAATACGAGCAATTAAACACCCCTGTGGATTTAAGATGATAAAATTGCGACCTCTTTTTTGGCCTACATTATTTGCTCTTCCCGTGATGCTAGCCCTGCTCGCTCTTGGAACTTGGCAGATACAGCGCCTTGAGTGGAAAAATGAATTAATTGCCAGCTTTGAGGAGCGTTCATCATCGGCGCCGATAGAGTTGCCGCGAGTGGCTGCATTAACGGCGGATTTTGAATTCCGCCGACTGCGTCTTGTAGGCACCTTTGATCATAGCAAGGAAATTTTCATGATTGGTCGCACATATGAGGGTAATGCTGGCTTTCACATCGTGACACCTTTCACCCTTCGAGATGGCCGCATTGTTCTGGTAAATAGAGGCTGGGTATCTGAATCCTACAGAGACCCTGCCAAACGCCCCTTTACCCTGGTTGACGGCGAAGTGATACTTGATGCTATTTTGCGTTTCCCCGGCAAGAAGGGTTATTTTGTTCCAGAGAATGATGGTGAGAACGGCTTTTGGTTCACTCTCATACCCGCTCAG
>CACNSW010000063.1 GCA_902623185.1 uncultured SAR116 cluster alpha proteobacterium | reverse complement strand
TCAGGGAGTGATGCTATTTGCGGTGATCTACTGCACTGGAACCTATGGCGGGGCAATCACTGCAATTTTGTTTAATATTCCGGGAGCACCTGAGAACGCACCAACGGCTTTTGATGGCTATCCAATGACACGTCAAGGCAAATCAGGCAAAGCTGTTGGAGCTGCTGTCCTTTGCTCCGCGGTTGGTGGTGTGGCGTCAGCAGTTGTCATGATGGCGGCAACTGAGCCACTCGCCAATTGGGCTATTCGCAATATTGGACCACCAGAAATTTTTGCTTTGGTGTTTTTTGGCCTGGCAGTGGCCTCTTCTGTGGGTGGGCGGTCCATCTGGAAAGGCTGGATGTCGGTACTTCTTGGTCTTATCATCGCAACCATTGGGCAGGATCCTGTTGGTGGCATCAACCGGTATAATTTCGGGTTTGCCGATCTTGCCGCTGGTATCGCCTTTGTGCCGGCTTCTTCGCCGTGTCTGAGATTTTTGTCCAAGCTGAGAAGAAGGCCACAGGCACATTTGATGCACCTGAAGTTGGTATGTCATTTCCATCTCTTCTGGAGATATGGGCACACAAAATCGCTGTTGTCCGCTCAATTCTTGTCGGTTTTTTCTGCGGGATTCTGCCAGGGATTGGCGCTACTCTGGCGGCGTTCATGGGCTATGGCGAGGCTGTACGCTGGTCCCGCGACAAAGAGGCGTTTGGCAAGGGTAAACTTGAGGGTGTGATTTCATCGGAGACAGCCAATAATGCGGCAACTGGTGCGGCGATGATCCCATTGTTGGCACTTGGCCTTCCAGGTGGCGCTCTCACCGCAATGATGGTCGCGGTTTTCCAGATGCATGATCTCGAACCAGGACCGCTGGTATTCTACAATTCCCCTGAGTTGATCTGGATCGTTTTTGCGGCCATGTTCTACGCCAATCTTTCAATCCTGTTTATTGGGTTGGTTGAAACTAAAACAATCCTCTACCTACTCAAAATTCCGTTCCAGTTTCTAGCGCCGATGATCCTACTTCTAGCAGCAATTGGCTCCTATATTGGTCGTGGTCTAGTACTAGACGTCATTGTCATGTTTGGGGCAGGTATCATTGGATTTCTGCTTCGGCGGTCGGGATATTCTATACCGGGCATTGTTCTTGGTATTATACTTGGTAAAATTGGGGAGCAGAATTTTGCACAAGGCATGCAGATGGTCCATTATGATTTACTAACCTATTTTTCTAGACCCATCTGTTTGATCCTGATCGTAGCTGGAGCGCTAACATTGCTTGCAGGAGTCTACAAAGCTGTCGGCTCTTCACGGAGTAATACCAGTCAGTAAATTGCCGGAAACCAGAGGCATAAAATGACAGAAACGAATGAGATTCGTGCCATTGATGAGATGGTTGCTGCGGCCCGAGTAGCGCAAAAAGCATATGAGAGAAAAGCCTCACAGTCGTTATTTGATAGCGCCTGTCAGGCAGTAGCATGGGTTCTCATGGAGCCTGAGCGGAATAAAATTTTGGCCGAAATTGCCGTGGTTGAGACGGGCCTTGGTAATGTCGAGGACAAAATTCGCAAAAATCATAATAAGACCCTGGGGCTGATGCGTGATCTTAAGGATGTTAAAAGCTTTGGTCATGTTGGTGACGTCAAAATCAAAGCACTGTAATCATAGAATGGCGACATGTTACCTTGCGGCAGCGGTGCGTTGAGAACCACCATAAATAGGCCAAGCAACATCAAATATATTAACGCTGTTATGCCAAACACCCATTTTACTCTGCGCTCACCAAACAACATAATAATGATTGCGATAAAAAATGGAGTAGCAAAATAGAAACCAACTGGTTTCAGAAGCATTGCAAAGGCAAAGGGCGTTCCCAACACTCCAACAACCTTCGCAACGGCACCAAAATCATCGTAATTCATTCCCGGTTCATCTCCGTCAGCAATGCCAACACGGCCTTTTTGTACTGCAGAACCATGAGCTCGCAGATAATAAAAATTGCCAACTGTCGCCAAAAACAACAAAGCCAAGACTACTCGTGGCCAGCCTGTAGCACCGAATTTATAAATTTCAATAGGCTGGTTAAAGTCAAAGGAAAAGGCGTAAAAAATTATACATATTGCAAGCCAGATGGCAGTTTCAATTAAATGCGATCGCGTTAAGTTACCCATATCAAACTACCGGATACTCATAATTATCTCGTGACAAAATACCCAAACTTGGCTGAAAGATCTATCAGTGCTGATAATATCACCCAGTTGTCACGCCGGGTGATATATGAACTATGATACATTTGTGGAGATATGTTACTTCACATCCATTCCCATGCTTTTGTAGACCTCTCGATATTGATCAACGCTTGCATTGATCAAATCGATTGCACCGGATGTATCGCGATAACTGTCAATCACGGTCATGAACTTCGATTCATTAAACGCCTGATAGCTGTCTTGGCAATAGCCACGCTGGAAGGCCCACTGAAGCCACTTGACCCTGTCAGCAGGTGCATTCTTGTGAACATAAAAACCACGGAAACGCAGAAGTGGCTCAAAATCCATTCCCATTTCCTTGTGGGTTGGCACATCTGCAAACACACCCGGACGCTCATTAAATATCGTCAAGATGGGCTTAAAGTTGCCAGCATCAAGGAATTTGCGCACATCACCTGGCTGCTCAAACAGCGCGTCAACCTGTCCACCAAGTAAAGCGCCGTAGCGCGGTGCACCCTTGTCAAACGAGATCTGCTGGATTTCCATGCCAGTAGCATCTGTAATAAACTTCATTGTCACCCGTTCCATAGAGCCCTCTTTGGATACATTAGCAATGGTAGCCTTGCCACCTTGAGCCTTAACCCAATCCACGAAGGACGCCCAATCAGTATAGCGTGTCTCATTCGAACGGATATAAACCTGAGAGAATGTAACCTGGGATACCACAAGAGGAATCAGATCAACAGCAGGATTTGGCCGCGATGAGTCCAAAGCATGGGCCGAAGATGCGTCATCGATGTGCTCAAGGACATTATAGCCGTCAGCAGGTGCCGCCATGTAGGCTGTCATGCCGACTGTGCCCGAACCACCCGGTTTATGATCACGATTTATCGCAACATCGGTGTGTCCAGTCACCGCTTCAGCCATAGCGGCCGCAACCTGTCCTGACCCACCAGCGGGACCGTAAGGAACTATCATCGTCAAAGCACGTGACGGAAAGCCATCTGGCTTTGCCATTGTTGCTTCCTTGACTTTGCATTCGAAAGCTCCGGCAGCACCCGTCCCTATTATCAAAAAACCGGTTAGTGCCAAAATACTCATACATTTCTTCATATTTTCCTCCTTAGAATAACAGGCTCAAAATACATTTTTTCTTACCTTTAAACTGACTTTCGTTAACGCATGTTGCGTCATGAACCACCTGTGTTAATTTAGTCTGTAGGACTTCGATCATGTCTGTCAATTCAATCCTAAAGCACAAGGTAAACTGCTTGCAATTGGTATATATTTTTTGGTCCAAATATGTATTTTCTCATATTATTTCGTGCCAAAAATCTAATCTGGGCGTTTCAGGGTATCAATAATATACATGTTTCTCCAGGGTATACATCCTTACTCCAACCGAAATGATATTAACAAAAGCTGATTCCCTCAAAATGAAGCTAAATTTTTACACGTTAGATGTATTCACTAATCAAATATTTGGCGGAAACCCTCTTGCAGTTTTCACAAATACTAGCAAGATCGAAAGCTCAAATTTGCAAAGAATTGCTTCCGAAATAAATTACTCAGAGACGACGTTTATTTTTCCACCAGAAAACCCCAATCATGCTGCCAAAGTAAGAATTTTCACCCCGCAAAATGAGCTTCCATTTGCTGGACATCCGAATGTTGGGACAGGCTATCTTTTGGCATCACAACC
>CACNSW010000062.1 GCA_902623185.1 uncultured SAR116 cluster alpha proteobacterium | reverse complement strand
GAAAACTCCGCCGCTGAACAGGCTGGCCTATTAATAAAAAAACATGAAAAACGGTTGCAGGGCGCGACACTTGGAACAAGCCGTGTAAATACCATTGATAGTGGTATTTTTTGGCGCGTTGTCTCAGAACCAATGCCTCGGGAGGCTGCCGACACCATCTGCGCATCACTTAAACGCGCCGGTCAGGATTGCATTCTGCGCAAATTCACATCGCCGAGCCAATGACACAACGACAAGATGATAGTTTTGAAGCCGATGTTGGTCGCCAAGAGGACCAACAGCTATCACTTTTTGTTAATCTCGAGGGTTTTGAGGGGCCGATTGATCTGTTGCTTTCATTGGCTCGAGACCAGAAGGTTGATCTGACTAACATTGCTATTTTGCCGCTGGCCGAACAATATCTCAAATTTATCAACAGTGTCCGCCAAATGGATTTGGAAGTCGCCGCTGATTATCTAGTAATGGCAGCATGGCTAGCCTATTTGAAATCGCGGCTCCTACTTCCAGAGCCACAGCCAGAGCAGGATGAGGAAATTATCGATATGGCTGATGCATTGCGTTATCAGCTTTTGCGTCTTGAGGCAATGCAGCAAGCGGCAAAACGTTTAATCTCACTACCGCGGCTTGGCCAGCAATGTTTTGCACGCGGTACCCGGGAACAAATAGGCGCTGCTAGTACAACAGTTTGGCAGGCAAGCTTATATGATTTGCTGGCTTGTTATGGCGACATTCAGTCAAGGCTTGAAAATGAAACGCTAACAATCGCCGACACAAAATTGTTCTCAGTCGAGGAGGCGGCAAAACGCCTCAGGCATTTGCTTAGAAGCATGCCCGACTGGACAACGCTAGAAAAATTCTTGCCAGCAAATATGCGAGTGCCAATGGATCGTCGTTCAGCAACCGCATCGCATTTTGTCGCTTCTCTTGAACTAGCCCGTGATGGATTGCTAAAACTGCGGCAGGATGCGCACTACTCGCCTCTATATATCAAATCCAAGGAAACACCATGACCGAACAGACAATGTTACTTGGCTATGCCGCAACGTTAGAGGCTATTATTTTTGCATCTGACAAACCCGTGAGCGAACGAGAATTGCGGCATCATATTCCTGAAGAGCAAGAAATAGGTGAAATCATAGACATGATTCAGCAGCGATTTGATGCAACTTGCGGCATTGAACTTCGCAGGGTTGGTGATGGTTGGGCATTTCGTACACGCGCCAAAATAGCAGAGCGATTAAAACAACAAAAACAGATTGAACGCCCACTATCACGTGCCGCACTAGAAGTACTGGCAATAATTGCGTACCACCAGCCAATTACCAGGGCCGAGATTGAAGAAATTCGCGGTATCAGGCTATCCAAGGGGACTATGGATATTCTGCTCGAACTTACATGGATCAAGCCACGCGGCCGACGACGTACGCCCGGACGGCCCCTAACTTGGGGGACAAGCCCAGCTTTCCTGGACCACTTTGGCCTTAGAGATATCACTGATTTACCAGGACTTGATGAACTGGAGTCGGCTGGCCTGCTGCGAAAGGGACAGATACTGGGCGCGCTGATGGATAGTCCAGAGATAAATCTAGATGATGATCCTGGCGAGGAAATTGATGATCTGTTGAATGACCAGTTGATCGAAGAAACCATCATGGAGGCCGAAATTAGTGTTAATCCAGAGATAGTCTTGGACAAAAATGGGGATGGGGAGGAGGCAGATGCTTGAATTTCGTCACATCGCCCATGCTTATAACGGTACCCCCTCGGTAAATGATATAAGCCTGACGGTAAATGAGGGCGAGGTTGTTACACTACTTGGACCGTCGGGGTGTGGCAAAACCACTTTGTTGCGGCTTGCTGCTGGACTTGAACAACCGCTGGCTGGTGAAATTTGGCTTGATGGCGAGCAGGTATCGGGCGTTCAGACAATAACACCGCCGGAAAAGCGTGGAGTTGGCTTCATGTTTCAGGATTATGCTCTTTTCCCGCATCTGAGCGTTATCGAAAACGTCGTTTTCGGCCTGCCAAGCAAGGGTAGCCTTGCTACAAAACGGGGATTAGATGTCCTGGCAGAGGTGAATATAGAAGCGCTGGCAGATGCCTATCCGCACGAATTGTCAGGTGGTCAGCAACAACGCGTTGCGCTTGCTCGTGCATTGGCCCCAAAACCTTCGGTGATCCTTCTGGATGAGCCTTACGCCGGGCTTGATAGCCGGCTGCGTGAGCGTATTCGTGATCAGATGCTACATGTGCTGAAGGCGACTAAAACAGCAGCGCTGATGGTCACACATGACGCTGAGGAAGCGATGTTCATGTCAGACAGGATAATTGTACTCCGTGAAGGTTCCGTGACACAGACAGGACGCCCCGTCAATCTTTATTGCCAACCGAACAGCGCCTTCGTCGCTGAATTTTTTGGCGAGGTCAACCGAGTTGATGGCGTGGTTCGCAATGGCCAGATCGAAACGCCACTTGGCAAATTCAATGCAACCGCCGAAATGGAGGAGGGTGATCCCGCCAGCATCGTCATCCGCTATGAGGCGCTGCGGATCGAACCTGACGGTAACTTCGGAACCAATGCGATTGTAATCGAAGCCCGCCTTCTCGGGCGCGCTTCACTAATCCATCTGTCGGTACCCACAGGCACAGATGAGTTACATCTTCATGCCAGGGTTCCAGGGCTGAATTCTTTTGGCGAGGGAACTCGCGTCCGTATTAGCGTTGATGTGGCACAGGCGTTTGTCTTCGCAGCCAATTAACGCCATTGTTGATTAGAGGTAACAATCATTCACCGGTATCGGCATAAACAAATCCAACGGTCTTTTTTTCTGCAACGAATTGTTGTTATCACAAGGTTGCCTGTTTATAACTATATTTGACTAGGGTGGCGTGTCCGCCATAAATTTTTAAGTTTAAGAGGAAATGCCATGAGTTTTATGAGCCCTTTGCAATGGATTGTCATTTTGGCCGTTGTTCTGCTCTTGTTTGGTGGCCGCGGAAAGGTGTCAGCGATCATGGGCGATTTTGGAAAAGGCCTTCGTAACTTCAAAACCGGCCTGAAAGGCAATGAGGAAGAGGCGACTGTCGAGGACGACAACGAGGCGCAGGTTATTGAGGCTGCGCCAGAGCCCAAAAAAGCTACCAAGAAAAAAGGAGCAGGCAAGAAAGCCACAAAAAAAGTTACTGCGAAGAAAGCCGCATCAAAAAAGGCCGGAAAAAAATCCGTTGCAAAAAAATAATCGGTAGAGGCGCCTGATGCTTGATATCGGTGGATGGGAATTTCTTGTTGTCGCCTTCGTCCTTGTTATGGTTGTTGGCCCAAAGGAATTGCCGAGAATGCTAAGAGGGTTTACTGGCCTGATGCGACAGGTCCGACGCGCTGCCAATGATTTTACCAGCAGTATGAATGACCTTGCCAATGAGGCTGATGTGGCCGACCTGAAAAAAACGCTTGATCAGGCTAAAGAAGGCAATCTAGACGAGATTGCTAACGCGATAGATCCGACAGGCGGCGTCAGCGAGACAGTCGGCGGCCTAAAGGATGGGGTTAGCAAGGCTATGGCCGATGATGATTTTAAAGACATTGGCACGATCGCTAGGGAAACAGGCGACGAAATGGCGGCAGCAACGAAAACAAATGACCCCCCCCCGGCGGCGCAAGTCACCAAAAAAGTAAAAAGCTAGGTTTAGATGGCAGATAAAACAGATATGGCAGAGGCAGAGGGCGATGGGGGGCAGATGTCACTGATCGGTCATTTGACCGAATTGCGTAATCGGCTCGGCGTTGCGCTAATCGCCTTTTTGTTGCTTTTTGTTCTGTTCATCTCGCCAATGCCCGGAGGCGGTGTTAGTAACAGTATAGCCAATCATGTTTTTGTCTTCCTGCAGGCGCCACTGGCTGAGATCATGGAGGAAAAGGGTGGTGGTAGGATG
>CACNSW010000061.1 GCA_902623185.1 uncultured SAR116 cluster alpha proteobacterium | reverse complement strand
TAAAAATTGAATAACTTGGGGCAGGTGGTCGAAATTTCTAATGCCCATAACTTTTACCTTTGTGTCTGTCACTCAATTTTGCTGTTCAGACTTGTTTTCTAAATTGAATTGTCACAACAAAAGTAAAGGGCACGAGGGCCCTCTTGGTTGAAGGATTAGAGATATGCCTAAATCTGCTTCCACTGACGCTTCTGAACAATTGATGCCTGGCGCAGAAGTGCTTCTCAAAGCACTTGAAGATGAGGGTGTCGAGGTTGTATTTGGCTATCCAGGCGGTGCTGTGCTGCCCATTTATGATGGGCTTTTCAAGAACAATAAGATCAAGCATATCCTTGTACGGCATGAACAGGCGGCTGTGCATGCCGCAGAGGGCTATGCCCGTTCAACCGGTAAGATTGGCGTAGTTTTGGTCACGTCTGGGCCGGGTGCAACCAATGCGGTAACTGGCCTAACCGATGCGCTGATGGATTCCGTTCCTGTCGTTTGTCTCACCGGTCAAGTGCCAACGCATCTGATTGGCAATGATGCCTTTCAGGAAGCCGACACCACCGGCATCACGCGTGCTTGTACAAAACATAATTACTTGGTCAAGGAGGGCAACAGGCTACAGGAAATCGTGATTGAAGCGTTCCACGTCGCCGCTTCGGGACGCCCAGGCCCGGTTCTTATTGATCTGCCAAAAGACATTTTGATGACCGAAATCGCCTACAATGGCGAAAGAGTTCGTCCTCAGGCTATCGCGCGCTACCAGCCAACAAGTGAACCGGCCCCATCTCACATAAAGGCTGCTGTTGCCGCGATGAAACGGGCGGAACGACCCGTCATCTATGGCGGCGGCGGTATTATCAATTCTGGTCCGCGTGCGTCTGAATTGTTGACGGAGCTGACGCATCTTACAGGTTGGCCGACGACCCTGACTTTGATGGGTCTTGGTGCCCTGCCCGCGTCTGACTCGCATTTTTTAGGAATGCTTGGCATGCATGGCACCTACGAGGCTAATCTTGCCATGCATAGCTGTGATCTAATGCTCAATGTCGGTGCGCGCTTTGATGACCGTGTAACAGGTTTGATCTCCGGCTTTTCGCCTAATTCGATGAAAATCCACTGCGATATCGATCCTTCATCTGTGAACAAGAATGTGGTTGTTGATTTGGCGGTCATTGGTGATGCCACACGCATTCTGGAAATGTTGATCGAAGAGCTGAAAGCGCAGAAATTCAAGCCGCACAAACCTTCGCTAGATAAATGGTGGACACAGATTGAGGGCTGGCGCGCGCGTGAGTGCTTGAAATTCACGCAGTCAGGCAACGTCATAGAGCCTCAGTATGCAATACAGCGTCTGTGCCAAATGACAGCTGATCATGATGTGTATGTCACGACCGAGGTTGGCCAGCACCAGATGTGGGCAGCGCAATATTTTGATTTCCAGAAACCCAACCGCTGGATGACATCAGGTGGTCTTGGGACCATGGGCTACGGGCTGCCGGCGGCGATGGGCGTTCAGGTCGCGCATCCGGAGTCGCTTGTGATCGACATTGCTGGCGAGGCGTCTTTCATGATGAACATGCAGGAGCTGTCGACGTTGGCGCAGTATAATCTGCCGGTAAAAATGTTCATCATCAATAATGAATGGATGGGCATGGTCCGCCAGTGGCAGGAACTAATCCATGGTGGCCGCTACTCTGAATCTTACAGTGCCTCACTGCCAGATTTTGTTAAACTTGCTGATACTTTTGGCATGATGGGCCTCGTTGCTCATTCCGCTGATGATCTGGATGGGGTGATCACCCGCATGCTTGAGACCGACGGTCCGGTGATCGCTGATATCCGCGTAGCAAAGGAAGAAAATTGTTTCCCGATGATTCCGTCGGGCGCTGCGCATAATGACATGCTTCTTGGCCCTGAAGATCAGGCGGAAAAGCCGATTTCTGAGGAGGGCATGGTTTTGGTGTAAAGCTGGGCGGAGGAATAAAGAGATCAAAATGAAAAAGACCGATATTATTGAACGCCATATCATATCCGTTCTGGTTGATAACGAGCCTGGCGTGCTGGCGCGGGTCATTGGTCTCTTTTCCGGGCGTGGTTATAATATTGAGAGCCTCACAGTCTCCGAGACGGACGCTGCTCGCAGCATCTCTCGGATCTCGATCGTCACTTCTGGCACGCCGATGGTGATCGAGCAAATCAAGGCCCAGCTTGTACGTCTTGTTCCCATTCATTCGGTCTGTGACCTGACTGAAATTGGCGCGGCCATTGAACGCGAGCTTGCTCTCGTAAAAATCATAAATTCCGGTGATGAGCGTATTGAAGCGTTGCGGATTGCCGATACATTCCGTGCAAGAACACTGGACAGCACGCTCAATAGTTTTGTATTCGAGGTAACTGGAAATTCGTCAAAGGTAGCAGCCTTTGTAGATCTGATGCGCTCGCTTGGTGAGATTGAGGTAGCTCGTACCGGCGTTTCGGCTATTTCGCGGGGCAATCAGATTGATCTGGAGTCAAAATAGGTCTCCGTTCATCCCTATTCACTTTGGCTGCAGGCGGTGCTAAAAGCATGCAGCTGTTCATATTCAAGAGAATTTTGTACCCGCTGGCTGGTCGGTAAGAATGGTGCCACTTTTGAGATGCGGATTAAACAGCCGATGTCGCATCAGGGCGGGATTAGTTGAGAGGAGAGAGTTCAATGCGTGTGTATTATGATCGCGATGCCGATATCGGCCTGATTAAGAACAAGAAGGTTGTGATTGTCGGATACGGTAGCCAAGGCCATGCCCATGCGGCTAATTTGAAGGACAGTGGCATTGCCAACGTGGCGGTCGCGCTTCGCGCCGACTCAGGAAGCCGCAGCAAGGCAAGCGACGCCGGTTTTCAAGTCATGGATGTTGCTGCAGCGGCCAGATGGGGTGACGTGATTATGATGCTGACACCTGATGAGTTGCAAGCTGACATTTACTCCGCTGATATTGATGATAATATGCGTGCCGGATCTGCGATAGCTTTTGCTCATGGCTTGAATGTGCATTTCAATCTTATCGAACCACGCAATGATATTGATGTGTTTATGGTTGCGCCAAAAGGTCCGGGCCATACGGTGCGGTCTGAATATGTACGCGGCGGTGGTGTGCCTTGTTTGCTGGCGGTACATCAGGACGCATCAGGAAACGCCCATGATATTGGCCTGTCATATGCTTCTGCTGTTGGTGGTGGGCGTTCAGGAATCATCGAGACGACATTTCAGGAGGAGTGTGAGACTGATCTGTTTGGTGAACAGGCGGTTCTATGCGGCGGCCTCGTTGAGCTGATTAAGGCAGGTTATGAAACGCTGGTTGACGCCGGTTATGCGCCGGAAATGGCGTACTTTGAGTGCTTGCACGAAGTTAAGCTGATCGTCGACTTGATTTATGAGGGTGGCATCGCAAACATGAACTATTCGATTTCAAACACGGCTGAATATGGCGAATATGTTACCGGCCCACGCATCATTACGTCGGAAACTAAGGCTGAGATGAAAAGGGTTCTTAATGATATCCAATCTGGCCGTTTTACACGTGACTGGATGTTGGAAAACCGTGTGCATCAGACAAGCTTTAAGGCGACGCGCCGGCGCAATTCTAAGCATCCGATTGAACAGGTTGGCGAGCAATTGCGTGGCATGATGCCATGGATCGGTGCTAACCGTCTGGTGGACAAGGCAAAGAACTAGATTTTGCCTAATTTATCATCTAAACCTAAATTATTACTACAAAGGGCCGTTGTCCTTTAGACTGTCTTTGGGCCATGTTGGCGCCAGAGCTTATCCTAAAGCGGGGAGTTTCAACATGCTTGGTGCCGTTCTTGGTATGTTTTCGGCCGACATTGGTATTGACCTCGGCACAGCGAATACACTGGTTTACGTAAAGGGCCGAGGTGTTGTTCTCGATGAGCCATCTGTTGTCGCCATGGCTGAAGTTCGTGGCAAGACACAGGTGCTAGCCGTTGGCGAGGAAGCCAAGGTTATGTTGGGTAAGACACCTGGCAACATTCGGGCAATTAGGCCGATGGCGGATGGTGTTATAGCTGATTTTGAAGTTGCGGAGGAGATGATCAAACACTTCATTAGAAAGGTGAATGGGCGTCTCTCAATTTCCAGTCCTCAGGTTATAATTTGTGTGCCTTCCGGTTCCACAGCGGTTGAGCGTCGAGCAATTCAGGAATCTGCCGAGGCTGCTGGTGCGCGTCGCGTCTTCTTAATCGAGGAGCCTATGGCTGCGGCCATTGGCGCTTCATTGCCCGTGACCGAACCATCTGGTTCAATGGTTGTTGATATAGGCGGCGGC
>CACNSW010000060.1 GCA_902623185.1 uncultured SAR116 cluster alpha proteobacterium | reverse complement strand
TCAGGAGATCAACCGTCGTCTGTTCCAGAATACCAGCACGGATGCGACTGAGCACATGCTCACGTGACTGGCGCTCAAGCAGGACATTATCGATGCCGGAAAGCTCGAGTAGCTGGCCTAGTAACAATCCAGCCGGCCCTGCACCAATAATCACAACTTGGGTCCGCATTGCAACCTACCTTAAAAAACCTGATGGCATCATGGTCATTTCCAATCAACAAAAAGGGCAACACCATTTGATGTTGCCCTATATTTCGCCACGCTAGCAAATAGCCTTCACAAAAACTATCCAGCCACGACCTCTGCCTTTATAGCCTCCGCTTCATAGTTAAAAATATAAACCCCAGCATATGTGTCTTCTTTGTAAACAAATGTTTGCTTAAGATCCATAAACACCTCATTAGCCTTGATCTCGAATAACTTGAGATCATCGCCCGTTTCAAACTTTGTCTGAATTGAAAGGCTACCACATTTGCCGATCGAGATGTTCAGCGAACGCATATTATTGGCAACAATCAATTTGCCAAAGGCATCTGAGATGAAAGAGGCTGCAACCTTCGCTTCAGCAACACCATTGAATTTGAAATTAAAAATTTTCGCATACATGATTATTCAATCTCCGCAAACATTTCGTCTAATAAAGCATCAGCTTCGCCACCGTCCATTTTGATCCTCTTCATAGCCTTTTGTTGGAGGTTCATGTCGAATTGCAGCCTTCTACCAAGGTCGGTTAAATGAATACGACCCTCACCAACATCCTCTGCTAAGCCGACCTTGATTATACCCTCTGCATCTTGAGCGGAGACGCTCAATTCAGCACATAGGGAAACGTACATTTTAAAATCTGCAAGCCCAAAGCTTTGATCAACTTTTTGGAAGTGCGATAGGGCATCGAGCATTCGTTCCGAAGTCAGCTCTTTCTGCTTAATCTGCAAATCAAGCATGTGCGCTATGCTCCGGGTGATTTTCTTGACCTGATCAATCTGTTCGACATTAAGCGCTTTGGGACCAGACATATTCATCATGCAAAGAGTTCCAAGAGCAAAATTTTCGCTGTTGATGACAGGAAATCCGGCGTATCCAGGGCCTTTTTCCAATCCCTCGAGGTGCGGATGATCTTTCCAGGTAGGATCCTGACACATATCTTCCATCAAAAGAGGCTCAGTATCCAGCAATACATATGAACAGACATTAAACTCGTGCCTCTCAACCTTTGCTCCAACTTCGAAGTCGTCGCCACCAGCCTGCGCGATAGAGCATTTCATTTCGCCATCATACAAACTGAAACTCGCTGTTTCAAAACCCGTTATATCCTTTGCCAAATCACAATATATCTGAAACAAATCTGGGTTGGGCGCATCAATAAGCCCGGTTTTGACAACCGTTTGCGCTCTCAATTCCTCGTTTTCTGGACGAGGGGCAAGTGCCATATTCATGATTTATACCTCCTGAACCAAATATTTACTGCCAAGCGATCGAAACTAGTTTGGGGTGGACTGTCGGTAGAGGCTAACCCTTTTTCGACAATTTGAGTGTTCAAGAAAACATGCCATGAGTCAATTTAGTTTTCTCAGATTAGCGGTTTTTGGGCAGCAAATCGCATAATCTTGGAACTTAGTCTTTTTGCTCATAGATTTCGCTGGAAAACAACAGGGAACAAATCATCACGAAGTCTTTGCCCAGGCATCATGCCATGTCCCGGAAACGGGGGTGAGGTGCGCCCCGGCCTTTCAACATAGCGGGCATCATCACCCACAAATCGCAACGAAAAGGCGCGCCGACGCAGCGCGCTCTCATTGCCGCGAGCACCATGCAGAATACGAAAATCGAACGCCACTGCATCACCAGGCTGCATAGCCCACTCGCGTATATCCATTGCCTCGGCGTCGGGGTCTGGAACCGGCATGTAGCTGTCTGTATCCGGATAGAAATTATCCTCAGCCAACCAACGCACCGGCAGCACTGGGCGATCCCACAGATGTGAGCCAGCTACACAGCGCAACGACGCGTCGCTGACAGGGTCAACCGGTGACCAGAAGCTCACTGTTTGCTGGCCCTCGACAAAATAATAAGGACTGTCCTGATGCCAAGGTGTTGACTTCGAAGTTCCAGGCTCCTTGACGAGTACATGATCATGAAAAATTTGTACCGTCTGTGAAACCATTAAGTCGGCACCTACCTCCGCTGCGGGAGAAAGTTCGATCACATAACGAAATTGCTCTATCCGTTGCCAGTTGCAGTAATCATCAAAAAACCGTCCCGATTCACTAGGCCTCAGGTTTTCTGCTGCGTAGGGGCCGGGAGAGTTCATATTAGCTTCAATGCCATCACGGATAAGGTCAACATATCCATCAAAAAGGCCTTTAATCAGCACGACGCCATCGCGCTGATAATCCTCAACATGCTTAGTTGTAATAAGTGAATGCATGATCACGGTACCTGCAAATTTTCCGGGTGATGGCGTTTACTATCACTCGACAGGTCCAATTTTGTCTGACATCTAACCAAACATCAAGAGACAAACATGTGTGATATACAGGGATTGCCCAGGTAACAAATGATGCCTGATGTTTTCCTAGCGTTGTCAGCCTTGAGGACTCATTTCAAAGTATTTGTACTAACAATAATAACAATCTTCATCGGTGCATTCGCAGGTTTTTTTTCAATTTTCTTGCCAGGTTTAGCGCCGACCGGCTTTTCTTTGTCTGGTTGCTTGGAATAAGTAACTTAAAAGTGACCCCTCGCAAATAATTGTCATGCCAGGTTCCAGAGGCATTTAGCGATTTTTTATCTTTCAGATTTTTCTAAGTACCATTGATTTTTACCCGTGCCTGCTGCTCAGAAAAACGTTTCACCCAACAATGATCTGGCACATTCTTTTATCTGGCATTACCCTTGTTCTACACGAGATGAGTGATATCGTTTTTAGGTGATTGTTCAAATAATTTGCTCGTGGGCATCTAGGGTCCACCCGATTAACTTGTGATGATATAGGGATGAGAAATTGAGATGAATGAGACACCACTCGGAAGCCGTGATGACATTCATACAGGTGGCGGCACTGGGGGCACAACCAGTTCGCCCAACAGCTTTCCTGTCCCGTCCCACGAATTGGGCGCTGTGACTATTTCACCCGTTGGATCCTTCGAAGCAGGAAGTTATCAGACTTTTACATTGACATATACCGCCGGAAAATTTGGCATTGATGACTCCGGGTCTCTTCGTGTCTGTTTCCGTTTCGCCAGTGATCAGACAAGGCCCCAATTTGAAAACCCAAAAGGCCCTAATTACACAACTATCACTGCATCAAACAATGCGATATTAACCTACCATTACGATCCAAAAGGGAATGTGCGCCCCTGGGACCGAACGCTGTATGTTAAAGTGGTTCGTGGCTTCCTCAAAGAAGGCGATCAGATCACCATCACCTTCGGTGACCGGTCAAGCGGATCGCCGGGAATGCGGCTTCAAACTTTCTGTGAGGAAACCTACGAGTTTCACACATTGATTGATCCGATCGCAACCTATTGCTATCAACCCCTGCCATCTCAACCGTCAATCAGGATTGTCCCAGGTGTACCTGAGAGATATCTCGCAGTCAGCCCAACAATTAGTGCCGTTGGCGAGAGATTTTCCGTCAAATTCAAAGGTGAAGACAGATGGGGCAACCCCTCCGATCAGTGCGATATTACATTCCATCCAAAAGCAAACATGCTACTGGCGGGATTGCCGAAAACAGTTTGTCTTAAAACCGGAGAATTCGCTGGAATAATCAACAATCTGTCAGCACAAGAGGCAGGTGAACTTGTCATTGATTTTTTTGACATCAACGGGGTTCTGATTTTTTCCACAAATCCAATGCGGATCGAAAAAAATCCAGTTTTAAGGCATTTTTGGGGTGACATTCATGGACAATCAGAGGAGACAATCGGCACCGGTTCAGCCGAGGAATATTTCAGATTTGCCCGCGACCGCGCTTTTGTCGATGTAATCGGTCACCAGGGCAATGATTTCCAGATAACCAAGGAGTTCTGGCAACACCTAAATAAATTATGCGCCAGCTTCAATCAAGATGACGAATTTGTAACTATACCTGGCTACGAATGGTCAGGTAATACTGGGCTTGGTGGCGATCGGAATATCTATTTTGCCTCCGAGGAAAACACTATTCGTAGGTCATCACATGCACTCGTAAGCGACCATTCAGACATCGACACAGACTGCAATTCTGCAGCAGAACTATTTGCCACGTTCGCCAAAAATGGCGAAGATAACGTTGTGGTCTACGCTCATTGTGGTGGCAGATACGCAGATATCGCGCTAGCCCATGATGGTCGTTTTGAAAAATCTATGGAAGTTCATTCAAGTTGGGGAACCTTTGAATGGCTTGTCCAAGATGCTTTCAAACTTGGCTATCGCGTTGGG
>CACNSW010000059.1 GCA_902623185.1 uncultured SAR116 cluster alpha proteobacterium | reverse complement strand
AACAGCGTCAAGCTGAAGCGCTGGCAAATTGGGATGGCGTATCTCCAGTTGTAGAAATGCCGCCAAGGAAGGGAGATTGATATGATTACAACCCAGACTTTTGTTGAAAACGATACCCAAGTCAGTGTCAGAAAAATTGATGTTACAACAGATGGGTCAGGCTCAGTGGTGGCACTAAGCTTCACAGACCTCAATGGAGTTGTTGAAATACAGATACAACCTGAAACAAAGGCCCCTAGATTCAGCCGTAAGCAACTATCGGATGATGATAGAAAAAACATCCTTCTACCCGGATACAAGAATCACAAAAGTCAGTGGACACCAGAATTAGACCAGCAGCTGATGGATTTGTTTGAAACGCTTGACGGCGATTTGAGGGAAATTGCCAGAGTCATGCAGCGGACTGATAATGCTATTCGGCTACGGTTGAATCATTTGAATGTCGTCCGTGATCCGCAACCAGTAGCAGTTAAGTTTGAGGAAGATGTTAGCAGCTTATCCCAGAAGTCAGCCTCCTTTATAAAGCAATCAAAAGAAGGCAATCGTAAACCTCGTAATAGGCGCCGCAACAGATCTGCAAGGACAGGCAGGTGATTGATATGCCGTATAATCCGGAGACAAACAAATGGGATAACACCACTGGTAAATTGAATAAGGAAAGAACTTGGATTGAGAAAGACTTTTCTAAAATGTCTGATGAACAGCTGCTGAAAGAGGCAGAAAAGGATTTGCGTAAAGCAAAATATCAGCAGAGAAAGTCACGTGGGTAGATGATAGACGGGGCAATTTCTAGCCCCGCCTTATTTGTTTTTAGCCAGTGATGCTAACGGACAAGCCTTGCCAATAACGGCCAGTGCTATCACGCACCTGCTCATAGCCTTGATTAGTCAGTGCTTTGCCAAACTGCACCTTGCTACGAGGATGCTTGCCAGATGACTTGCACCAACTGACATACTGCTCGTAGAGACTAGCCACAGGCATTCGTTCATGTGCAGCCACTAGGCATTCATCAGCAATGAATGACACTACTGTGTCCATCTCGCTGCGATACTCAGAGACACTGGCTGTCACTGATGCTGGCGGAGTGAGACCATCTGATTGCCAACGCAAGCAGCCTTCAATTGCCCAGTTCAAGATACCCGGCAGTTCCTCAGTCAATGTCGCCATCAACTCCTTGTCCTGCTCTGCTTCTGTGAACTGCCTATTGAATGGCACCTCCCGAATACGCCTCCAAATCCCATGATCAGACCCACGTATTTCTGGCCTGTTATTGGTCGTCAGCAGTATCTTGCCCACTGGCGTGAAGTCCACCCACTCACCATAGAGTGGTCTGGCACTAACCATATCACCACCAGTGAATGACTTGATCTTGGCTTCGGCAAAGCGTTGTCCATGCTCTGTCTCTGCTGCTGTAACAAGTCTTGCACCAGCTAGTCTGATCAGATCATCACCAAGGTGATTGCTGTTACTTGCCATCAAGGTGCTGGCTGCAGTGTTAGCAGCATAGTCACCCATTAGCTTTGTCAGCAGGTTCACCAATGTTGATTTACCATTGGCGCCACCTCCAAGCAGCATGAATAAGCATTGCTCCTTCGTACTTCCTGTGAGTGTGTAGCCAGCTAGCTTTTGCACATAGTCCAGCAGATCTTGATCATCTGGGAAGATGTCAGCAAGGAACTGCATGAAGCGAGGACATTTGGCATAAGCATCGTAATCAACACCTGCCATCTTGCTGTGATGCATGGACGGTTCTGGCTTGAGTAGCTTGCCAGTAACAAGATCAATGACGCCATTTCCAACACAAATTTGCATTAAGTCTGCATCAAAGTCAGTCAGCTGAATAGCTAATTGTGGTTTGGCCAACTTCTCTAGGTTTTCTAGCTTTTGGGCTGACAGGAAACCTAACACTCGTCTAGCAATGTCAGGTTCGCCAGCATCAACAGCTAGTTTGACAACCTCACGAACAAACTCTGCAGCACGTAATAGTATCTGCTTTTGTTTGTCCTTCTGCCACCTTTCGCCATTCCACAAATACCAGTGCTTATCTTCAAAGCAGAACAGTGCCTTGCCTTCTAGATATACGGCAAAGACATCTGCCAAGTTGGCCTCTGTCACATTCTCTGGTCGGCTAATTAAACGCATATCAGCCAAGTCGCCATTATGCGCTTGCCCAACTGCCGTTGGGGCTTGTTCGTCATCTATTGTCATGATTGGAATACTCCAAACATGCGAGTCACATAATGCAAACCATAAGGTTGCGTGGGTCATTACCAAGACCCAAAAGGTTGTGGCCTTCGCTGGGCATAAAGCCCATTTGATTTAAATTTTTTCACAAAAGATTGTTTTTGTCAATATAAATGTATAGTGTTTTGCTATGTCAAACCGAATGTCACTCTTAGAAGCACAAAAGGTCATCCAAAAAGCGAATGCAAGGCTCTTAAGTGATTTTGAAAAAGCATCTGGGAAGATACAGGTGGCTTGCTTGGAGTGTGGTCACGAATGGCCCACTACCGTAACAACACTTCGCAACAGCAGTTGCAAGCCCTGTGGTTATAAGAGAAATGCTGCAAAGCGTTTACGGCCCGTAGAGGAAATCATCACTGAATTGGATGCCGTGGGAATTGATTATATTTCTGGTTATAGAGGCGCAAATTATCCACTGGTGGTGAAACACCGCAAATGCGGCCATGTTACTAATAATCAGAAAATTCATGTTCTAAACAGAGGCTTTGGGTGCAACACGTGTTGGCGTGTTTCTGATGATGAATACCATTCTTACGCAAAAAGACATGGTGGTGAGGTTCTTAAAATAGCCTCCTCTACAAAAAAGAAATCACGTTGGCGATGCAAAAATGGATGCGAGTTTGAACGCACTTTTGACGAGATGAAAGTAAATGACCGTTACTGCAATATATGCAGTCGCCAATTATCAGAACGTATATGCAAGGCTGTTTTTGAGGCTTTATTTGACGAGCCTTTTGACAAGATAAAGGTCACTGATCTTAGGGGATTAAAAGGTGGTATGCTAGAATTTGACCTCTATAACGACAACCTAAAAATAGCCGTTGAGCATCATGGGTCACATCATTATCGCCTCAGAAACAAATATGACACCAGCGGCCGTTTAAAGCAGCAGCAGAAACATGATGAACTAAAGCGGCAGTACTGCAGAAAAAAAGGCATCAGCCTTTTTGAAATACCTGAATTATTCTCCATGACTTCACTAGATGCCTTGCCTAACGTTATCGCTGAACAGGCGGAATTTTACCGCCTTCAACTACCTGAGGATTATCATAATCGGATAGCGCAAGTAGATCCAATTGGCATATCAACGTCTGATGAAATGGCCTACAAAGCCCTAGTCATAGCTGCTGAGGCCTCCGGTTATACACTTCTTGAGAAAAAGTTTAGAGGCGGTCACGCAGTCCACAAATTCATTTGCAATAACGGCCATAATTTCTCTTGTAAGTCATATTCGTTTCTACAAGGCCACAGATGTGGCGAGTGTTATGAAGATGAGAGCCATCAGCCAGTTTTGTTGTCGGATGGCAATTTTTACAGAAGTGCTAATGAGGCAGGAAGAGCAATTGGAGTTAACAGTGGCACCATACACTCAGCAATAGACCGCAAGCATAGAGTAAAAGGCTTCACAGCCATCCCAATAACATTGGATGAGTTTGAAAAGGTGGACTCAAACCCAGAACTTAAAGCACAACTTCTAGCAAAAACAGTTGAAATTGGTGAAGGGTTAGCGGCCTCAAAAACTCCTGTGGTTACCAGCGATGGGAGAATTTTCTCCTCACAATTGGAGGCAAGTAAATGTTTGGTTAATAACCCAACCGCCGTGGGTCAAGCGCTTGGAAGAACAAATGCTACTGTTGGAGGCGTTGGGGTTCAGACATTAACTGAAAGCCAGTTTCAAGACCTTGTTGCGCACCCAGAAAAAATACCAGCACTGGTTGAAGAAAGCTGGCCCTTCGGTGTGGAAGCACGTGCAAATAAAAAAAGGCGTATAATTCTATCTGATGGGCGTTTGTTTGAATCTGCATCAAAGGCTGCGGATGTTCTTGGCGTTTCCAACGGTGCAATTTCGACCGCCATTAAACGAAAAGGTCCTGAAGCAAGATTAAAAAAACTTGGCATCCAATTCATCGACCATAAAACTTTCAGACAGTGCTTGTCTGACCCGTCTTATTTGCAAAGAACGCTGGCAGATCTCTGGCCTAACGGCTTTGACCAATCAAGTCCAATTGCAAAATCAGTTATATCTGACCACGGCGATGCATTCAATTCAGTCAAAGAAGCTGCTGAAGCTGAAGGCGTCTCAGCTGGCCATATGTCAAACAGCATGAAAAATGGTTGGCAAATAAACGGAAAGGAATACCGCTACAAATGACAAATGAGGATAAAAAAGATCTGCTTGAAAAATGGCAGATATTAGGTTTGTCATTTATGATGATGCCAAAGACACCAGAAGACTTTCATGATTTGGTCAAACAAGAGTTTGGTTATATGTGGGATGGCAAAGGTTGGATCAAGGAAGTCAGTTACCAATGACACAAATGACAAGAATGACAGTGTTTTTATAAACCTCTGGCAATTGTCCTCATGGGCGACTTTTCAGTTTCTTTGTCATTTCTGTCATTTCTGTCATCACCATTATAAAAGATCACAAATACTCTCACTCGTTTTAAGCACCGGCTTTGCCGAAACACGTTTATGAGCATTTAGGTAACTCACTTAAATGACCGAAAAGGCAACTGTTAGTGGTTAACACTGTCAGTGCCATATCTGTGAAATTGCATGAGTATATATACGTGCAGCAGGGGGGTGGCCCATGCAGGTGGGGTCACGTGTGTGAATAAGTTTGGGTAGACCACTGGGTAGACCATAACAGTGCATTGACGAGTGCAATGACACGTGAGATTCTATGTATAGCTTCAGTT
>CACNSW010000058.1 GCA_902623185.1 uncultured SAR116 cluster alpha proteobacterium | reverse complement strand
AAAGACGTGCGCATTAAAAATATAAGTTGTTACTATAAACTCTCCGGAATTGTCAAACATCAAGCAAGGTCAAAAAAACGTGGCTCATGCCACATTCGGAAGCACTGTGAAGAAAGACAAAGAAGCCATCAGCGAAGCTGATTACAAGGCGTTTATTTATCCAGTGGACCAGCTCAGTGACATCTTATAAGACCCTCATCCCGCCGGAATAAAAATAATATGATTATGTGTGATGCTCGACTTGGGCCATAATTTATTCGAAAGGCGCACGTGACGTTTTATTAGAAAGAACACATTAAGTTTTTGTACCCGTAACGTCACCTACCGGGCTTTTAACAGCAAAACCTCTTAAAACCTTGAGCACGAGTAAAAAGCAAATACCCGTGTATGCTGCAGCCAGCGACTCTTTGTCCGACCTTTTGAGCGCAGGCTTCCCATCCATCATGCAGCCTCCGATACACCCACTGGGCTGGTTGAGCGCTCATCTTTCAAAGATTGATTAACCTTAGTGTTAAGCAAACGTCGTAGCAGTGGGTCACAGCTATCTAATCGCCTAAGAAAATCTTGCTTACTTATTCTTAAAATTTCACATTCCTCAAGACACAAAGCCTTTGCGCAACGCAGCTTATTTTTGATCAGGCCTGTCTCCCCAAACACGTCGCCCTGAAAAAGTTGCTGATAGGGTAATGTCATATCAAGAGGGGAATAAAGACCGACGATGCCGTCTAGAATGAGGAAAACGTGATTTGACTGTTCTCCAACCTGGAACACCGCTTGGCCCTCTTTCAAGGTTATTTGTTCCATTATCAAGCTAACTCCTGCAAGATATTACCGGTCTTTTTTTGATTTTCGAAACGCAATAGTCAGATCATCTACCGATTTTTGCGAAAATGGCGAATAGGTACATGTCATACTACCCGGGCAATGATCCCCTTTGCTGTTGTAAACAGCTAACGTGGTTCCATTAGCTCCACGATATGCACACATTTTGTCCATTCCAATCACGACTGTACGCGCTATCCTACAAGTTGTTGATGTTGGCTTCTCAGATTTTCCTTGCCAAATACGTTGCATTACGGAAAACCCAAGACCCACCCCGCTGTCTTTAGCCAAAACGCCTGTTGACGGTGTGGCAATAGCAAACGTCCACACTACTGCTGTGAAGATTGACGTATACGAGCAGGTCTTAAGTAAAGATTGGAACATAAATCGAAAATCCTTATCGTGCAGACAAGTTATTCTGCTGCCATAGCCATTTCTTGAGGTGATTGGGTGTAAAGCTTGACAGCCGCTCCCAATCCACTTCCGGCTTCAAAATCAATGCCGACGTCCCTCATGGCCAATTCAGCACCACCTAACGCTTGAAGAACCATCGTCTCGTTCAACCATCCTAAGTGTCCAATTCTGAAAACCTTACCCGCCACTTTGCTTAAACCAGCACCCAGAGAAACACCGTATTTTTTATATGCGGTCTGTATCACCATGTTTGCGTCATAACCCTCGCCAACCATAATTGCTGTGACCGTGTCCGAAAATATGTCAGGAGTTTGGGCGCAATTTTTCAGGCCCCATGCATCAACCGCGGCCCTCACTCCATTGGCTAAACGGGTGTGCCGTGCGAAAACGTTGTCCAGACCTTCCTCAAGTAACATGTCTACAGAAGTCCTGAGGCCACGTAGTAGCGTAGCTGCTGGAGTATAAGGGAAGTAACCACTTTCGTTTGCACTAATCATGTTTGCAAAGTCAAAATAGCCACATCCAAGGTAAGTATCACCTGGACGGCGAGATACATTTTGAATTTGATAATTCACTTTTTCACTCACCCCAACAATTGCCAAACCAGTTGGGAGCATAAATCCTTTTTGAGACCCTGACACGGCGACGTCTACACCCCACTCATCCATTTTGAAGTCGATTGAACCAATCGAACTTACACCATCCACAAAAAGGAGCGCTGGGTGGTTGAGGTCATTTAGAATCGCCCTTACAGCCGCGACGTTGCTAGTTACCCCAGTGGCCGTTTCATTATGGCAAACCAAAACAGCTTTCACCTTGTGGGCGCGGTCCTCCGTCAAAACACGCCTGTATTCTTCAAGAGGGGTAGCTTTGCCCCACTCCTGGTCGATGCAATTTACGTCTAGCGACAATTCTCTGCACATTTGAGCCCACAGAAACGAGAATTGCCCGAAAGACGAAACCAAAACGCTGTCACCAGCACTCAACGTGTTACGAATAGCGGCCTCCCAGCCTCCCGTGCCAGACCCAGGAAATACGAGAACGCTACCTGTTTCGGTCTTAAATACTTTCTTCAAATCATTTAACAAAGGTTTTACAAAGTCTGGAAAATCTGGCGCTCGATGGTCCTCAAGTGGTATATTCATTGACTGCGCAATTCGCGTAGGCATGTTTGTCGGACCAGGCACCGCAAGCGTTTTGTTTCCAATCATTTGTTCCTCCATTTATAATTTACAGTTGGTAAAGTAGCGTCAATGAACATTGACTTCACGTTTTTTAGTGTTATTGTGTTTGTTGTGTTATTAACAACATGATTTTTTGTGAATTTGTTAATATGGATTTTGGTAGGGACGATGCAAAAAGCGTTTGTTGGTTCAAAACTCAGACAGCTGCGAAGAGAAAAAAATGAAACACAGGCGCAAATGGCCGCCAAATTAGAGATCAGCGCCGCTTACGTAAATATGCTCGAAAAGAACCAACGCAGTTTATCAGTCGCTGTATTGATGGCCTTGTCGGATAATTATGGTATTGATTGGAAAGACCTAGTCTCAGACACTGGCGCATCTCTTTTGGCAGACCTCAGAGCCGCCACTCTGGACCCATTTTTTAGTAATAATAGACCAGATTTAGATGAACTGCGTGCTGCTGTCGCCCACACACCGAATCTGGTAGAAGTTTTTTTGAAACTTTACAAAAGCCATCACTCGACATTGGAACAAATGATGCGCTTAGGTTCAGACCGGATGCCCGAAGAACTAATTCGTTCCGCACCTGAGACAAACATCCACGACTTTTTTAGAGATAACAATAACTATTTTGATGATTTGGAGAAAGCTGCAGAACAGCTGGCTGAAGAAGAACCGCATGCGGTTGATGAAATTCAGTACACTCTCAAACGAAGACTAACACGAAAACATCAATTTACAGTAAACGTGAGGGCAGTTGAAGACATGGGTGATGCTTTGAGGGTGTTCGATATTGAGAGAAGGTCCATCGAACTGTCTGAAGCACTAGATTATCAGAACCGGACTTTTCAGTTAGCGCACATAATCTGCTTTCTTGAACATCAAGAAATTCTTGAGTCAATCATGGAAAAAGCTAACTTTTTATCTCGTAGGGGCCTAAACCGTTGCCGTGTTGAACTCGCAAACTATTTCGCCGCAGCTTTCCTCATGCCATATGAAGCATTCCTCACCAGAGCTGTGGAAACGCGTTATGACGTGGATCGACTTGCCTCCACTTTTTTGGTATCGTATGAACAGGCATCGCAACGTCTAACCACTCTGCAGCGTGACGGTCGGCGTGGAGTGCCTTTCTTCTTTCTTCGCGTGGATAAAGCTGGCAACGTAACAAAACGGTTCAATGCCACGTCATTCAGCATCGCCGAACATGGCGGCGCCTGCCCTGTCTGGAACCTTCATACATCATTTCGCACTCCTGGCGTGATCTTACCACAGGTTGTTGAATTGCCTGATGGTGAGCGATTTCTCACATTGAGCCGAACCACAGAGCGTCCCGTCTACTCCATGAAAACCCAAGACCGACGACTCGCTATTTCACTTGGTTGCGAGATCAAACACGCCCGCAAGATCATTTATTCTAGCGCAATAGACTGGTCAGAGGACGAAAATGTCAGTAAAATTGGGATCAACTGTCATTTGTGTCCACGCCACAACTGTGCTCAACGAGCACACGATCCGATCATTACTGAGCTTTCGACTAATACAAATCGGCGCGGCGAGACACGCTATGAGAGCTAGAAATTGGTTGGCGCGCCGCCTTCAGACTTGCGTCGCTTAACGAAATCAGCAAGCGCTTCTCGCCTACACTCATCAAGTTTTGGAGGTTCAAATTCCTCAATAATCTTTTTGAACAGGGTGTTTGCCCTCTCCGGTGTTCGCACACCACCTGATGCGTTCCAAGCCTCAAAATTTCGCCAATCACTAACAAATGGCTCATAGAAAGCTGTCCGATAACGATCCTGTGTATGCTGAATACCAAAGAAATGGCCTGTTGGCCCGACCTCACTAATAGCATCAACAGCAATGGCATCAGGTGAGGCATCCCAAATGTTAGCCTCCATATAACGCTGTATCATCTGAAGCATTTCACAATCCATGATTAATTTTTCAGGGGACGCAATCAACCCGCCCTCCAACCAACCAGCCGCATGATATACCATGTTGGTGCCAGATTGAACGGCTGACCATAACGAATTTGATGTCTCCCAGATGGCTTGCCCATCAGGCACATTGGCAGCACAGACCCCCGATGCACGCATTGGCAAACTGTAGAAACGCGCCATCTGGCCTGTGATCTGAGTGGCGCGCATGTACTCAGGCGTTCCAAAGGCCGGTGCGCCTGATTTCATATCTACATTTGATGTGAAGGTCCCAATGACACAGCAACTGCCCGGTTGCACATATTGAAACAATGCAATCGCCGCTAAGGCCTCAGCGATAGACAATGTCACTGCCCCGGTCATGGTTACTGGTGCCATTGCTCCCGCGAGAGTAAAAGGCGTTACAATCACTGCCTGTCCACGCCGAATCAGACGCAGACAGCCGTCAATCATCGGCTGATCATGGTTTTACGGTGACGTTGAATTGATATTGGTGAACATATGTGGTTTTGAGGAGAAATCCTCCTCACTTAATCCACCCGCTATTTTCACCATTTCCATCACATCTTCGACCCGCTCCTTACCGAGGGAATAGGCATGTGCCACCTTGTCAGTCAGCACTAACTTGTCATACAGGACGTCCAGATGTCTAACGGAGGCATGCGCATCCACGGGTTCTACGGGGTAACCACCAATAAAATGAATGCAGTTGAAATATTGAGATAGCTTTATCAGGTTCGCGCATTGCTCGCGAGTTCCGGGCACCTTTTTACCGAGATCGAGGTCATAATAATTGGGCGGCGATGAGACATTACCAAACAGTATATACTCGCCACCAATTGTAAGTTCCCGATCCGGGTTTCGTGGGGTAATTGTGAATTTATCCGGTGCCCTAGCGATCATGGCCATCAACCAATCACGACCTATCTTCACATTAGTACCATCAACCCGACATCCAGCTTGCCTAAACAGGGACTGCGCTTCCTCATTAAGAAACTCAATTCCGGTTTCCTCAAGCACCTGCATTGCGCCGTTATGGATTGCGTTGATCCCCTGCTCATCGAGTGGTTCAGTTGGCCGATCATGATTTACCGGCAGACGCCACGGCATCTGTTTGAATATTTCCCTGCCGCGGCGCGCAG
>CACNSW010000057.1 GCA_902623185.1 uncultured SAR116 cluster alpha proteobacterium | reverse complement strand
GAGAACAATGGTACCCAGCGTCCGAGCTAATTCCTTATCTAGCGGCTTTTGTATTTTTTGCTTCGCTTTTCAATGGCGCCCAAGCTTTCTTCTACTCGCAAAAAAAGCAAACAATCATTTCACTTTCTTATATAATTGGAGTTTTGACATTTCTATTTCTTATGCTATGGCCAAGATTTGAAACTTCACTAGAACATGCTGGGCTCTCTCTAACAGTTTCAATGGCGACATCTTGTTTGTTTTTGCACCTTTTTGGATGGTTAGTTGGACGAAATTTACCTGTTTTCAAAATATTTGCGTTACCTTTGCTAACCACGCTGGCGTTTTGTATTCCACAAATCTCAATTGGCTTCGAGTTGGCGTCTATAATCATTTTTAGCATTATATGCGTTTCAATTTATGAGTTGCAAAGTTATTACAAAAAACTTTTTCAAGTTACGCATGACTAATGGCTTAAATTTTTCAGGACCAAACTACCGATGATTTTGGCTTATTATTCGTTTTTTTTTACCGTATTTCAAAGCAATCTTTACGATTTTAAAACACCTTTTGGCGATAATATTTAATGAAAAATTCTGCAAAGATTGTTGTTGTTAATTCTCACCCGATTACGTATTTCACCACTCTATATAGATATATATCTTTACACCCGGATATCGATTTACACGTGGTGTATTTGTCTGACATGGGATTAAGTGACGCGTTTGATACAGGTTTCAATCAGGGCATCGCAGCAGACTTTGATTTATTGAAAGGGTATTCCTACGAATTTTGTGGGAAAAATTACTTAGGACTTGTCCCTGGAGGCTTTTTTTCGATCAGAACCATGGAGATTTGGAAAATTATTCGGATTTCTGATGCTGATGTGGTTTGGTTACATGGCTATAATTATTTTTCTTACATCGTTGCGTTTGTAGCAGCCATTTTTTCTCGTAAGAAAATTTTTTTTAGGTGCGAGACGCATGGAAAACTCAAAAGAGGCAAAGTACGTAAAGTTTTGCGTGATAGCCTTTTAAAATTTTACTTTAAATTTGTGGATGCATTCCTAGCGATAGGAAGTTTAAATTTTCAGTATTACTTGTCGTTGGGCGTGCCAAATGAAAAGATCACTCTCGTTCCGTATGTAGTCGACAACAAGCATTTTAGCTCTGTCAGATTTGATAATTTGAAAAAGTTGGAGGCTTTGGAGAAAATTGAAGGTTTAGACAAGAATCTTCCCACTGTCTTGTACTGTGCAAAGTTTATTAAGAGAAAGCATCCAGAGCTTGTTTTACATGCTCTCCAAATATTATGTGAAAGACGTTGTCCGGTTAATGTAATCATGGCCGGTAATGGTCCAGAGCTTCAAGACATGCGAGTGCTAGCTGATCAACTAGAATTAGACAATATTGTGTTTTTAGGGTTCGTGGGGCAGTCTTCGCTTCCAAAATTGTACGCGATGTGTGACCTATTTGTTCATCCGTCAGAGGACGAACCTTGGGGATTAGTCATCAATGAAGTCATGGCTGGAGGAATGCCTGTGCTGTTAGCTAGAGATCTAGGATGTGCAGCAGATCTGCTTATAGAGGGAGTAAATGGGTTTACGTTGCCGGAGCTTAGCGCAAATTGTTTGGCGGACCACATTGCGTTGATGCTTGCTGATCCAAAGAAATTAGTTCGAATGGGTATGGAAAGTCGTGCAATCATGGAGTGTTGGAATCATGAAAAGTGCCTTAAAGGCATTGTTAAAGCTCTGAAGGATAGCGGTATCATAAAGACTGAAATATGAGTTCAATTGTTTTCGCGTACATTAGAGGCAATAAAAATGGCAAAGCTTAAATTCATTGTGGCTTCAACTGGCCGTTTTCATGTGCTCGACCTTGCAAGGGAATTAGCAGAAATGGGGCATGAGGTGATATTTTATTCCATTGTGCCATCATGGCGGTCAATCAAATATGGTCTACCTAAAGAGTGCATAAGGTCTTTTTTTTGGTGGGCAATTCCAATTATTTTTCTTGAGAGATTAACAAGAGGCCGTTTAAAGCAATATCTCCAATATATTTTAGCAAGGTATGTGGATTATTTGACGAGTAAAGGTCTGACTCGGTGTGATTATTTTATTGGAATGTCAGGGCTTTTTCCTTTGGCACAAGCGAAAGCAAAATTTTTTTTCAACGCAACCACGGTTTGTGAGAGAGGAAGTACCCACGTTCTTAATCAACTTTCAGTTTTGAAAAAAATTAAGAGTAAAAGCACCAGTCTAACTAAAATAGTTGATGCAGAACTACGAGACTATGACGTCTATGATAGAATCATGGTTCCCTCTCAGCAAGTTGCAAAAACGTTTTTCAATTATGGGGTTGTTCAGAACAAGTTGTTGGTAAACCCTTATGGCGTGAACTTTTTAGATTTTAATCATTCAAAAATTAATAGGAAATCAGTATCAGCAAACGGTGACGCTATTTTTGTGGGTTTGTGGGGTTTAAGAAAGGGCTGTGATATTTTACATCGCTTAACGATTGAAACAGATATGACGCTAACTCATGTGGGATCGGTAGATGATTATATGTTGCCGAAAAACGGATCAAAATTTAATTCCCTTGGTGTTGTAGATCAAAAAAAACTGGTGGCTTGTTATGCCCGGTCTAGTTTCTTGATACTGTTATCAAGAGAAGAAGGGTTGGCCTTAGTTCAGGCGCAGGCTTTGGCGTGTGGTTTGCCCGTATTGTGTAGCCAATACACAGGTGGTCGAGACTTAAAACGTCTGATTGCGGTGCCAGAGGCTATTGTGGAAGTGGACATTAATTGCTTTGACTCGGTTTTGAGGGGATTCGAGCAAATTAAATGTCGTTACGCAGAACTAAGTGGAAGCGATCTTATTGGGCCTACGGGAAGACAAAACTTATCATGGCGCGGCTATGCACAGCGATATTTGTCGGCAATCGGAAAAATATAAACAATTGAAAATCAATAAGATAAGAGGCTCTAACATTTTTTTCTTATTGTACAAGAGAAGGTTGAGGTAACGATACCATGGTGCAACATATACGGGCTAATAAATCATGTCTCTAAGGGTGTTAGTTACGGGTGGCGCTGGTTTTTTGGGCTCGCACTTGTGTGAAAGATTGCTTAAACAAGGGAAAGAAGTGCTTTGCGTAGATAATTTTTTCACCGGCCGAAGATCGAATATTGCCAACCTTCTAGACAATAAGAGATTTGAATTATTACGCCATGACGTGACGTTCCCGCTTTATGTAGAGGTTGACCAGATTTTTAACTTAGCTTGTCCAGCCAGCCCCATTCATTACCAAAATGACCCTGTACAAACTACTAAAACATCAGTTCTTGGCGCAATAAATATGCTTGGATTGGCAAAAAGAATCGGAGCTAAAATTTTTCAAGCATCGACTAGCGAGGTTTATGGTGATCCAACTCTTCATCCCCAAACTGAAAATTATTGGGGAAATGTTAATCCGATTGGTGTAAGGGCTTGCTATGATGAAGGAAAAAGATGTGCCGAAACGCTTTTTTTTGATTATCAGAGAGCTCACGGACTAGATATCAAAGTTGCTAGGATTTTTAATACTTATGGTCCACTGATGTGCCCAAACGATGGACGGGTTGTATCAAATTTTATAGTTCAAGCTTTACGGGAGGAACCCCTAACAATTTATGGTGACGGAACACAAACCCGGGCTTTTTGTTATGTTGACGATATGATTGACGGGTTCGTAAGGTTAATGGCGAGTAACAAAGATTTCGTAGGGCCTGTTAATCTCGGCAACCCTGTGCAATTTACCGTGCTGGAATTGGCTGAGGAAATTGTCACACTGACAAGAAGTAAGTCGAACATTAATTTCATGCCACTTCCTATTGATGATCCAAAACATCGGCAACCAGACATTGAGTTGGCAAAACACCGACTTAGTTGGGATCCGCAAACAAAGCTTCGTGATGGCTTAAAAAAGACTATAGATTATTTTGACAAGGTCATTGGGGCATAGTCGATATTGTCCGCTTTGTTATTAAAGCCACTATTTTTTTGTTTTAAGCTCTTCGACTAATATCAACTTGGTCTAAAAAAGATTTGCACCTTTGCAAAGATTCCGCTGGCCGTCGTCAAGTTTTGTAGATTAGGTAAAGCTTCTGGTAGGCTTGCTACGCCGCACAAGTGTTGCAGGTTTCATCAGTGGAAAAATTTTTGAAGCGCTGATAAAAATGTCATTTAGAGCAACAGTTGCATTTCACTGGAAATTCAACAAACGATAGATTAGATCAAGGAATAGTCAGCTAATTATGAATGTTGAGTGATAATGAAAATTTTCAGCGTAAGGTAGTATCTGTAATCCAGAAATTTTTATTTGTGTTTCACCATAGAAAAACCGATTTATATCACGCCTGATTTGATCAATGATGCAATATCTTTGAGAGAAACACTTGGGCACGTTCACCTCTTCCGCCAGTAAAAAATTCGTCTTTGCTGCAATTCTCTTCTACTCGCCCCTCATCCATGAACACAACGCGGTCAGCAACTTCGCGGGCAAAACCCATTTCATGCGTCACTACCATCATGGTCATACCTTCATCGGCTAGCTCAGTCATTACATCAAGAACTTCGTTGATCATTTCTGGATCCAGAGCAGATGTTGGTTCGTCAAAAAGCATCACACGTGGCTTCATTGCAAGCGCTCGCGCAATTGCAACGCGCTGTTGTTGGCCACCTGACAGCTGACTTGGAAATTTATCTGCCTGATCCGCGATTTGCACCCGTTCGAGATAATGCAGTGCAATCTCATTTGCTTCGTCGCGTGATAGCTTGATGTTTCTGACTGGTGCAAGTGTAACATTTTCCAGGATGGACATATGCGGGAACAGGTTGAAACTCTGAAATACCATGCCAACCTCACGACGCACTTTTTCCAAATCTTTCATGTTGCCATAGACCTCACGCCCACATACATGGATTGATCCCTGCTGATGGGTCTCCAGTTGATTGACACAACGGATCATAGTCGATTTTCCAGATCCAGAGGGGCCGCAAACAACAACGCGCTCTCCTTGTTTGACTGAAAGATTGATGTCTTTTAGTGCCTGAAAATTATCGAACCATTTACTTACACCATCAAAGGAAATCAGAATATCGGAATTTGTTTTTGAGGCTGTGGTTAGCGTAAGTGACATTGTGACTCCTAACGGCGTGCGCGCATAGAGCGTTTTTCAAGATGGCCAAACAGCGTGGCAAAGGAATAGCAGAGAACAAAATACATTGCCCCAACAATAATCCATGTTTCAAAAACTTTCGTCGTTGTTGATGCAACCTCTGTAGCAAGGAAGGTCAGCTCTTGAATGGAGATCAGCGAGACAATCGCTGAATCCTTAATAAGGGTTATGAATTGACCGGCAAGTGGCGGCAATATCTTGCGAATTGCCTGCGGGAAGATAATATCACGCAGAACATTCAGAGGTGACAGGCCGACAGCACGAGCCGCTTCCCACTGGCCCTTGGTAATGGATTGAATGCCTGCTCGCACGATTTCGGTGATGTAGGCACCTTCAAAAAGTGCAAGACATAAGGCCCCCGCTACAAAATTTGAAAATAAT
>CACNSW010000056.1 GCA_902623185.1 uncultured SAR116 cluster alpha proteobacterium | reverse complement strand
GACTGGATTTTGCCAGCATCTGCCTACCCATCATGTGTGAATTTGCGGAATTCTTACGCCGAAGCCCGGGCAAATGCAAGCTAAATCCCAAAAATTCTTCCCAAACGCCTCCCATAGATCAGAAACGTCAGCCCCACCTCACCGTTATTAAAGTTCCTGTACATCCAGCACACCCGGAATGCGCCTTAGATTTTGTCGGAATTCTCCGGTCAGCTTATAATTGCCTGGAAGTACGATAGACACAATATGTTTTTTTACCATCAGGTTAAGCTTGACTTCCGCCTTACCCGGACCGTTGTCTGCGAGTAGTTCCCTAATCTGTTGTAAAGGTTTCTGGTCCTGTAGCCAAATCCCCACACCGCCATGCCACGTGGCAATCGCATCATCAAGCAGTTGCACACGTACCGCCAGTAGACGAGGCCCATTTTCCTCTAACTTCAGATTGGCTGCCACAAGCAGTGGCTTCCCACTATCCAGCAGTCTCATACTCTTTGCCAAAATGTCGGAAAAGAAAGTCACCTCAAACACTCCTGCTTTGTCGGTAAACTGTACAAAGGCAAATTTATTGCCTCGCTGCGAGACGCGCACTTGTTTCCCCGTCACCAATCCAGCCAGATTCACCCTTGGTTTAAAACGTCGCGACTCGATCGAGGCGTATAAATCAGTTGATGAGAGCACCCGGAGCCGACTCAACTGTTTGACGTAGCTGTCCAGCGGGTGTGCAGACAGATAAAGCCCGAGCGCCTCAAACTCCTCTTTCAAGCGGTCCATTGCCGTCCAATCGTCGCAGGGATGCAAGCGGATCTCATCACTGTCTGCATCGCCAGCTTCGCCAAACAAATTGTCTTGGCTAGACTGCGCTTCGCGACGCAGGTTGTCAGCATATGCTAGCAGCATGTCCATATTCTGAACCAATTCTCGCCGGTTGCTATGCAATTCGTCAAACGCCCCGGCACGCACAAGATTTTCCATCTGCCGCCGGTTACTTACCTCCCGCGGGATCCGCTTAAGAAAATCCATCAGGCTAGTAAAGCGGCCATCAATATTCCGCAACTCAGCCAGCCGAGCCATCGCATCAGTACCAACATTTTTCACCGCCCCCAGCGCATAACGGATCGCCAGCGCATCTGAATAATCAGTCACCTCTACATCGAAACTGGCTCCTGAAGCATTTAAATCAGGTGGCAGAATTACAATTTCCTTCCGCTGGCATTCATTTCTGAACATTGCCAGTTTTTCTGTGCTCCCAGCATCCAGCGCCATCGATGCCGCAAGAAATTCGACGGGGAAATTAGCTTTTAAGTATGCGGTTTGGTAGGACACTAGCGCATAGGCCGCCGCATGTGATTTGTTAAAACCATAGCCTGCAAAGGCAGAAATCTGGTCAAACACGTCAGAGGCCAACTGCTCACTAAGGTTGTTCTGTGTTGCGCCACGCACAAAAATCTGTCTCTGCTGGTCCATCTCAGCCTGAATCTTCTTACCCATCGCACGACGCAAAATATCCGCTCCACCCAGCGTATAGCCAGCTAGTACCCGAGCTGCCTGTTGCACCTGCTCCTGATAAATCATGATGCCGTAAGTCTCGGCAAGCACTGGTTCCAGATCAGGGTGCATGTAGGAAATTTGGCTCGGATCATGTTTTCGCGCTACATAGTCTTTAATATTCTCCATGGGCCCGGGACGATATAATGCGACAACGGCAATGATGTCCTCAAACCTGTCTGGTTTCAGCCCGCGGAGCACGTCCCGCATACCACTCGATTCAAGTTGAAACACGCCAACCGTGTCACCTTGCGAGAGCATCTCAAAGGTTTTGGCATCATCAAGCGGTATATCTGCTAGATCAATGTCGATGCCTTGCTTAATAATGAGTTCGATGGCGCGTTGCAGCACCGTCAACGTTTTTAACCCAAGAAAATCGAATTTGACCAGCCCTGCCTTTTCCACCCATTTCATATTAAACTGGGTAACCGGCATTTCAGATCGCGGATCACGATAGAGTGGCACTAGCTCATTAAGTGGGCGATCTCCGATAACCAACCCCGCAGCATGGGTCGAAGCATGCCTGTAAAGGCCTTCAATCTTCATTGACATGTCAATTAAATCATATACCTGCGCATCATTATCACATTCATTTTTTAACTCTTCTTCACTCTCCAGCGCTTTCGCAATAGTCGTTGGATTAGCTGGGCTGTTGGGAATAAGCTTTGCAATTCTATCAACTTGTGGATAGGGCATTTCCAACACCCGCCCGACATCGCGCAATGCAGCTCGCGCCTGTAACGATCCAAAAGTAATGATTTGTGCCACCCGGTTCTTTCCATATTTTTCTTGGACGTATCCAATCACCTCTTCCCGTCGATCCTGACAGAAATCAATATCAAAATCCGGCATTGAAATACGCTCTGGGTTCAAGAACCGTTCAAACAATAGGTCGAAACGTAACGGATCAAGATCGGTAATTGACAGCGCCCACGCTACAAGCGATCCCGCTCCGGAGCCCCGCCCTGGTCCAACCGGGATATTCTGCTTTTTCGCCCACTGAATGAAGTCAGCAACAATCAGGAAATAACCGGGAAACCCCATCTGGTTTATCGTCTGCAATTCAAACTTTAGTCGGTCAAAATAAGGTTTGCCAACACTACTCCTATCAACTGCATCCATCTGCGATGTGTATACATACCGCTCCAACCGCGAAACTAAACCTTGATTTGCTTGAAAACCAAGCTCCTCAGTCTCGCTACGACTCTTATCGTGGGAAAAGGCTGGCAGAATTGGTTCCCGCTCTTCGGCCATTACGCTGCAACGTCTGGCAATTACCAAGCTGTTACTTATCGCTTCAGGAATATCAGCAAACAACTGCACCATCTGCTCAGCCGTGCGAAAGTAATGATGCTTAGAGAAGCGGACCCTGTCATTCTCGGACATTTTTCGTCCTGTTCCTATACATATCAGAGCGTCATGTGGCTGGTGCATCTCTGGCGTGTCGTAACGGCAGTCGTTGGTGGCCACAAGAGGCAAATCGAGCTCCAACGCGAGCTTTAAAAGTCCCGCCTCAGCCCTATCTTCCTCAGGCATGCCATGGCGCTGCACCTCGACGTAAACACGCCCAGCAAAGATCGTCGCAAGCGTTTGCAGTCGTTTTCTGGCGAGCGATGACCTGCCATCTGCCGCTGGCGCAGCAACAAAGCCTGTCATGGCACCACCAGAGAGAATTATAAGACCTTCTGCGTGCTCCGAAAGTATCTCCATACTTGCTGCTGGATCACTCATGGTATCAGCCTCAAGCAATACCCGTGATTGCAATCTACACAAATTGGTGTAGCCGGTTTTATCCATGGCCAGCAGTACCACCTCGCCGTTACCTTCAGCATCGTTTAGAGCCATCTGTGTTCCTATAATCGGCTGAACGCCAACCGCCACCATCGCTTGAGAAAACTCCAAAACGCCAAACATGTTGTTAGTGTCGGTGATGGCTACTGCTGGCTGCTGGTCACCGCTAACCAACGAGGCAATTTGTTCAATCCGCAACGTTGATTCGGCGAGTGAGTAAGTGGAGTGTAGTCGAAGATGGACAAAGGGAGCGTGCATAATCACTTTTCCGAAGAGAAAATTTGGACACCTAGTAAGATACAATAATCACAAGTGCAGGCAATATTGCAGTTGTCGAAATTTTGCAGCTTGGAGGAAAAACCGGCTAGACAATCTCTATCGTGCCATCACGGATCGTCAAGGTGCGGTCCATTGTGATGGCAAGACCCTGATTATGGGTGACGATAAGCGCTGCAGTGTTGGTGGCATGGACAATATTTGCGATATGTTCGAAAACCTCCTCTGCGGTGTCAGGATCGAGATTACCAGTCGGCTCGTCAGCTAGCAGAATACGAGGTGCGTTGGCTACAGCTCTTGCAACGGCGACGCGCTGCTGTTCGCCTCCTGAAAGCGTCCCAGGTCGGTGATGATGTCGGTCAGAGAGTCCAACCATTGCCAGCAATTGTTTAGATCGGTCAAGGGCCTCGGAGCGCGTCAATCCATTGAGCATCTGTGGAATCATTATATTCTCGATCGCAGAGAATTCCGCCAGAAGCCGGTGAAACTGGAAAACAAAACCGATATGGCTGCGCCGAAGCCGTCCGCAGGACCGTTGGCCAAGGTGGGCAGTCGAAATGCCGTCAATAATAACATCACCGGCTGTTGGTTTTTCCAGTAGGCCGGCGATGTTCAATAGTGTTGTTTTGCCGCATCCTGACGGGCCAACAAGCGCAGTAAGTTCACCAGCGCGTAAGGCCAAAGTGGCACCACGAAGTACATCGACGCGCTTTCCGCCCTGCATAAAATGCCTATGTATGTCGCTGACTTCAATCAAATGTTTTGCCTCGGCCATCACCTCCCCCTATTCGTATCGTAGTGCTTCGGCTGGGGCAATTCGTGACGCGCGCCAGGCTGGGTAAAGGCTGGCCAAAAATGACAACGTGAGTGCCATAGCCATCACCAGGCCAACCTCGTACGGGTCAACTTTCGCAGGTAAAGTTGAGAGAAAATAGATTTCCGCCGCAAACAGATCGGCTCCCGAAACGCTCTCGATGATTCCCTGTATTGAGCCAATTTTCCAACAAAATAACAAACCAAGAATGGTTCCGCTTACGGTGCCGACGAGCCCTATGCTGAACCCCGTCATGAGAAATACCCGCATCACAGAGCCACCGCTCGCACCCATTGCCCTTAACACAGCAATATCGGCATTTTTTGATCGAACCAACATAATCATCGACGAGATGATGTTGAAAGCGGCGACCAAAATGATCAGCGTCAATATCAGGAACATCACATTGCGCTCAACCCGTAACGCGTTAATGAAAGATCGATTTCGCTCTAGCCAGTCGAAGGCTTTTAGTCCAGGCGCAAGATCCTCTGCAATTATTGCGCGAAGTTCGGCAATCTGTTGCGGTGCGTTGGTGTAGACTTCTAACCCAGATACCCGCTCACCAAAATTAAAGAATTGCCTTGCAGCACCAAGCGTCATGAAGACAAAACTTGAGTCGTATTCATGCATGCCAACGTCAAAAATGCCGGCAACCTCGAAACGGCGTCGTTTAGGAAGAGTGCCAAAAGCTGTTGCATCGCCCTTAGCTGCAGTCAGCGTGATCACATCCCCTGCTTTCAGCCCCAACTTGAAGGCCATCGTCTGACCAATCAACAGGCCACTCTTATCACGAAATTCTGAGATTTCCATCTCATCGAGCGAATTCCAGAGCGGTTTACGAACAGCCAAATCAGACCACCGGACACCTCGAACGACTGCACCCAGATTGACCGTGTTGGCAGTTGCCATCGCCTGCCCCTCGATCTGTGGCGTTACCGCAATTACCGTTGGCAATTCAGCCAGCGATAAAGCCAGCCTATCAAAATTCTTGATACCAATAGATTTTTCAGCATAAACGGCGACATGTCCGTTCAACCCAAGTATTCGCCCCATCAACTCTGCACGAAAGCCGTTCATCACCGACATCACGATAATTAGCGTCGCTACGCCAAGGGTAATACCGGCGAGCGAGAACAAGGCAATCACAGAGATGAATCCCTGAGACCGACGAGAGCGGACATACCTTGCCGCCAACATCCGCTCAACTGGAGAAAAAAACAGCCGCATTTTTACTACCACATTTTTTGGCGCCACCGAGTGTGCCAGTTGGT
>CACNSW010000055.1 GCA_902623185.1 uncultured SAR116 cluster alpha proteobacterium | reverse complement strand
TATAAAAAAGCAATCACTTGTAATCCGAACAGTGCCAGTTTGAGACGAAACTTAGGCGTCGCTTACGGTCACAAAGGTGATTTTATCAGAGCAGAAGCCACTCTGGTTGATGCGCTAAAATTAGATCCAGCTGACGGCCGTGCTCACAGGAGTTTGTCGCGTTTGAAAACTTATTCGGTTGAAGACCCACAGCTCCTGGAAATGTTGGACCTTTTTAATGACCCAAACACTGATGAAGAAAGCAAGTGCCATGTTGGTTTTGCTTTGGCTAAAGCCTACGAGGATATGGGTGATTACCAAGTGTCATTTTCTTACTTGAAATACGGAAATTCATCGAAAAAGAGTATCATTGGTTATGATTTCAGCGTTGATGCATTGGCATTTTCGCAGATAAAAAAAGCGGCAATCTCTATTCAGAAAAGCAAATTGCCCGTTAAACAAGATATAGACGGACCGATACCTATTTTCATAGTTGGTATGCCGCGTTCTGGGACCACGCTAGTAGAACAAATTTTGTCTATGCACAGTAACGTTGATGGTCTTGGAGAGTTGCCCTATTTAAGACGTTTTGCACTAGGGACTGCAAAAGGAGAATTCGAAATTTCTGCAAAGCGTTTGCGTTTGATTAGGAAAAGCTATAGCGAGAAAATTCGCAGTTTGTCTTCGGGAAAGAAATTCGCAACGGACAAGCTGCCGCATAATTTTTTTAATGTGGCTGTGATAAAAAGCGCATTTCCAGAGTCGAAGATTATACACGTGAAAAGAAATCCGGAATCCACCTGTTGGTCTAATTATAAGACCTATTTTGAAAGTGATCTGGGCTATTGCTATGATCTTAGTGATATCGTGAATTATTATAAATTATACGATGATTTGATGTGTTTTTGGGAAAAATGTTATCCCTGTGAAATCTATCACCTTGATTATGAGAATTTGACGATCAATCAGGAAGAAGAAACAATGGCGTTGTTGAGTTTTCTCGGTTTGAAACGGGAAAAATCTTGTCTATCGCCACACAAAAATAAACGTTCCATCGGCACCGCTTCGAACATTCAAGTAAGACGGTCGGTTTATCAGGGTAGTTCAGAGAAGTGGCGTCTTTACGAACCATATCTAGGCAACGCTTTTAAAGGTTTTGTTGCATAGGGGTATGGCCAAGAGAATTGTATAAAATATCTACCGAAATATTTTTGATCTCCTCATTTTCTGATATCGCGGATTTTGGCAAGCTGTCGCCAAACGTTCATTTGATGGGGTTTCTTGCCCGCAGAATTTAGAGAAAAGTCTCTGTTTTGTGGCATCTTTTTTGCACGCTAAATTCCTTTAATCGTATATGGAGTGAGGCAACATGACTGCATTATCAATTGATCATGCTATTCAAATGGCTGAGAAGTTTGCCTCAAATGGCAATATAACCACTGCAATGGGGTTATACAAAAAAGTCCTTAATGCCTTTCCTGATAACGAACAGGCAAAAAAGGGCATTGTCAAGTTGGCTGAAATTAAAAACGCAGAACCAATTGATCCCTCGAAGCAAACTTTTGAGAGACTCTTCGGATTATTCCAGCAAGGTCATATGCAAGAACTAGTGGAACAATCCAACGTATTGATTAAAAAATTTCCAAAGTCTTTTAACCTTTGGAACTTGTTGGGTGCAGCAAATACCAATTTGAACTGTCTTGAAAACGCCGAGTTTAATTTTCAAAAAGCTTGTGCATTAAATCCACTATCGCCTGCTGCCTTCAATAGTTTGGGCATTGTACTGAAGCTTGGGGGCAAAATAGAAGAGTCGTTAGAGGCGTATCGAAAAGCGATCTCGATAAAGCCAGACTTTGCTGAAGCCTACAACAATATGGCAATTGCCCTCGACACACATGGGCTAGTGGATGACGCAGTAAAAGCTTATGAGCATGCGCTGGCTCTAAACCCAAATTACTCCGAAGCGTATTCGAACCTTGCTGGTTTGTATGGTGCAAGGGGACAGAACAATAAAGCTTTTGAGACTTATAAAGCGCTATTAGAAATTGAACCCAATAATTATCAGGCTTTGAATAACATGGCTAGCTTGCTTATTGATCTGGGAGATCTAGAAGAAGCGGAAAGAATTTTTGAGAAAACTTTAGCTGTTAAGCCAGATTGTTTTCATACGATTGGCAATTTAACACGTTTATTAGCATTGAAGGGAAATACAAAAAAAGCATACAAACTAGCGGTGGACGCAGCTGAATATCCTACTGAAAGTCTTGAGAAACACATGCCAATGATAAATTTAAGGCACAATACTTCAACTTTCGATGATCAAATTGATATTTACCAACGGGCTCAAGCTGATCTAAATGAAGTTGCAGCAGAATTGTTGAGGATCGACCTAGCGGACGATCAGAAACTGATAGATTGTTTTTCTCAGTGCGAAGCTATCCTGGCTGCCTATGGCATTAATGGAACAACAGAAAATACGCAGATTTTTACAGGTAAGGCTGGCATGTTAGATTGCCGTCGCTACAAATTAGTTTTTGACAATTTCAACATCATACCTAAGTTTTGTTTTGACTGTTATAAGGTTCAGATTCAGACAGATACAGTAATCAATCTTCTTAAAATGTTGATATTTTTCTGGAAAGTAGAACTTCCAAATAACAATTCGGCAAAGTGTATGATTGAAAGCAGGCCTAATATAAAGGGAACTTATAAAGGATTTGTTTTTTGTGGAAGCCTTCAAGAAGCTGAGGATATTACCGCGATACTACCCGATGCTGCTGACATTTTTTCCTCAAAAATAGCAATTAAAAGAGGGTGCTCTGAATACGCTTTGGAGCATCCTAAATACGCAGAAATAAACTTCGATGGTGAGCAAGCATTCAAATATGACCCTTCATGGGAAACATCAGAAAATTTTATTAATCAGAATTATCCAACTAGAAAACAGCTAACACCTGAGTGTTTTGATGCTTACAGGAGGAATTTGACGATCAAAGACGTCCTTATATTCAGGAATTGGTTAAAATACGCAAACAAAATTGATGACCAAACAGGCCTTAATTTTAACCGACTAATCAAAATTTGATGGAATGATACCAGTGAACTTGGAGACGATAATTTTTATTAACACTGTTTAAATATGGAAAAGGTTAGAAAAGAAATTATCTGCTAAGAGACTCAAACGCGCGCCCTATAAATTTTTCGTAGCTTTTCCAGTCATTTGAACTACCTTTATATATGCCTTTTCGGACTTGCGCTTGAGAAGCAGTTTGTACACTTCGCTTATTCTTTTGAGGTGATAAACAACTCTCTTCCCATCCAATTCCAAGATGATTAATCAATTTTTTTGTCTCTATTTCTTGTTCGTTCGTTAAACGGTCGTAATCTAAATTATAAATCCGATGACTGAGAGATTGGTTCCAAAAATCCATTAGATCCTGATAAAGTTTGTAGTGTTCTACAACGTCGTTAAGATCATAGCTATATCCCAATCCATCTGAGGCAAAACAATGTTTGAAATTAGACCAGCATGTTGCCTCAGGACGCCGTTTTACATGGATTATTTTTGCCTGAGGAATCGCGCTGCAAATTAATCCAATATAAGAGAAGTTATGAGGCATTTTATCAGTTATGTATTTGTGACCCTTTGATAATTTGCTTACCTCTGAAACATACTCATTTTGGAAAGTCATCAGGGACGACTTGGTAGCTTGCACTTTTCCTATGTTAATTTCGAGCCCGTGTTGATTCACGTAATACAATTCTCCAGCACCTTGGACTTTTGAGTGGCTGGAAATGATTTGTTCGACAAGCGTTGTGCCGGAACGAGGCATCCCTACAATAAAAATGGGGACAGGCAAGGTATCTGGTTTATGAGAAAATATCGCGCTTTGTTGAATATACTCGAACGATTTTTTTATAGCTAAAAACCGCTTCTTATCTTCTTCAATGTCATACCCAAGTTTTCTTTTTTTGAGGTAATTACCTTCTTTGAAAAGTTTAAAAGCGTTTTCAAGGTCACCGAGATCTTCTTTTGCTTTAGCCAATGCAAAAAAGAGGTTGTGCCTATCTTGCTCGTTACCTTCTTGCTGTTTAAGCAGTTTTTCAATCTGTTTAATTTGAGGGTCGTTCTTTGAAAATTTTTTTAAGGCGCTTAAATTTCGATGAGCCTCTGCATATTCTGGCTTTAGCTTTATTGCCTTTAAGTAGGCTTTTTTGGCAATTTCTACCTTGCCCTGGGTCTGGAAAATAACCCCCATATTATTGTGAATTTCAGCTAAGCATGGATCTATTTCCAAAGCTTGTTTATACGCGAGCAGTGCTTCATCAATCAGATCTCTATTTTTCAACAAACCTCCCAAATTTATGAGTGCATCGACATAATCAGGTTTTATCGACAACGCCTTTTTATATGCCTCATGTGACGCATCAAATTGGCCAATCTTTTGAAAAGCATTGCCTAAATTATAAGCGATTTCGGCTTGATTAGGTCTCAACAGCAAGGCTTTTTTATAAGCATCTATCGCAGACTTAAATTCACCCGCGTCCTTCAGTACATCTGCTAAATTTATAAAGGCTTCGACATAATCTGATTTAAAGGATATGGCTGTTTGATATGAGTTGATGGCATCGTTTTTTCTGCCAACATGGCTCAATGCAAGTGCCTTATTGTAATGTGCTTCCGCATAATTTGGTTTGATTGAGATTGCTTTATCATAAGCCTCGATGGCTTCTACAAATTTGTTTTGATTTTTAAGTGCGATACCTAGGCTGTTGTACCCATCTGGGTATTTTGGGTTTAAATCGCAAACTTTACGAAAATTGCTTTCAGCAAATCCTATTCGCTTTAAACTCATATTTGCGGCCCCTAAAAAGTTCCACAAAAAGTAAGATTGAGGAAATTTTTTTGTGAGCAAGTTAGCCTGGTCAATCAGTTCCTGAAAATGTCCTCGTTGATAAAGAGATGCCAACCTCTTGATGGTAAGAGGTGAGAGGGTGGAACGATTATTGCTTTCTAATCTTTTTAAATTTGCGATCGCCTGGGTTGCAATTTCATTTTTTGGTGATAGTTGGAGTACTTTTTTATAAAGCGTGATCGCCTCGCCTGTGTTACCGCAGGACGTTAATGCTTCTGCTTTCGAAATAGCTTGTTGGATTAACTTTAAATTCATGATCGCTGGCCCAAGAATTGCTTATCCATTCGTGCAAGATTGATGCCATACAAATTTAGATTAGGTAATTTAAGATAATTTATTAAGTAATGGTGATGGAAAATAACGAGAACATAACTCCCGCATAAATTTAAATTGCACAGGAACTTCCCCTGTCACCCTTCACAAATTCAACGCACATTCTTCCATGTAGCTGAAATCATTAAGACTATTTGCAAATTTTTTCCAGTTTTTGAATGTTAAAACATCTTTGATTGTTAATTTTGACCGATAATTATCATAGCATTTCGGCACTAAATCGCTGTTAGGCAGATATTGTTGATTGATGAAATCCTCATATTGCTTACCTGCCGGGTCATATTTACAAGAATGTTCACCGTCAAAGTTTATTTTTGAGTAATCGGGGTATGCGATGGCATATTCCGAGCATCCTCTTTTTATGATTACATCGTTAGAAAAAACGCCGACAAGTTCATTTAAAATTATTTCAATTTTCTTGGCTTCCAAAATGCTGTCACAATAGATTAGACCTTTGTAAGTTCCAGTAACATATGTTCTAGTCTCTACCATGCATTTAGCCGTGTTGTTCGTTGGTAGGTCCATTTTCCAGAAAGAAATTAGTATTTTCAACAGATTAATCAGTGTATTTGTTTGAACTTGAACCTTGTAGCAACCAAAGCAAAAACTCGGTATCGTATTAAAATTATTGAATGTCAGCATGTGCCTTTTGCAATCAAGTTTGCTCACGGCACCGGTAAAAATTTGGGTCTCGTCTGTTTCCCCAGAAATTTCATACTTTGCAAGGATCGACTCGCACTTAGAAAAGCAACTGACTATTTGCTTATCGTTAGCAAGATCAACCTTTAACAATTTATTTGCAACTTGTTTTAATTCTCCTTGAGCTCTTTGGTATCTGTCATCATGTCCGTCAAATGACATTGTGTTATGTCTAAGCATAATCATTGGCATATGTTTTTTTGGACTGTCTATTGGTAGCTTGGTAGCTCTGCTCAC
>CACNSW010000054.1 GCA_902623185.1 uncultured SAR116 cluster alpha proteobacterium | reverse complement strand
CAGTGCTTGTATCGGGGCACCACCGGGAAATTGCTAAATGGCGATTAGCGGAAGCCGAAAGAGAAACGCAAGCACGGCGTCCAGATTTGTGGGAGGAATATCTGCAAGCGCATCGGGAGCAAAAAACAGAGACGTAGTGATTGTTATTCCGAGGCGTAGGAATCAATTTTGAACTAGAAAACGAAGGGAAGCGAGCGATGAATATCGTTGACCAGATCGGCAAGAAACAGATGGAAAATGTGCTGGCACAGCGTGAAATTCCAGAGTTTGCACCTGGCGATACTGTGCGGGTTGATGTTAAAGTAGTTGAAGGGTCGCGTGAGCGTATCCAAGCCTTTGAGGGCGTTTGTATCGCCCGCAAGAACAACGGGGTTAATTCCTCATTTACTGTTCGAAAGCTATCTTATGGGGAGGGAGTTGAACGGGTGTTCCCACTCTATGCGCCTCAAGTTGCAGGTTTGACCGTTATACGTCGTGGTCGTGTACGGAGAGCCAAGCTATATTATCTTCGTGGCCGCACTGGTAAAGCGGCGCGTATTGCGGAAAAGACAACATATCGCGAGGCACCTTCTTCCTAACTGGCCTGACCGGCATGGGAGGATGTCCTCGCCGGCAAAAAATGGGAGAATATTATGTCGGCTCCAAAAACACTGTTTGATAAGATTTGGGAAGCACATGTTGTGCATCAGCAGGATGATGGCACCTGTCTTATATACATCGATCGTCACCTCGTTCATGAAGTGACAAGCCCACAGGCATTTGAAGGTCTGCGCAATAATGGTCGTGCGGTCCGCTCACCGGCGCGTACACTGGCTGTGGCCGATCACAATGTGCCAACAACTGACCGATCGCAGGGTATCGCTGATGAAGAATCTCGTGTCCAGGTTGAAACGCTGGCGCAGAATGCTGCCGATTTTGGTGTTCCCTATTTCGCAATGGATGATGTCCGCCAAGGTATCGTCCACGTCATCGGGCCGGAACAGGGCTTCACTCAGCCTGGCATGACTATCGTGTGTGGTGACTCGCACACTGCGACACACGGCGCCTTTGGAGCCCTCGCCTTCGGTATCGGCACCTCCGAGGTCGAACATGTATTGGCAACGCAAACGCTTATTCAGAAGCCGGCAAAGAACATGCGGATTTCGGTTGACGGAAATCTCGCTTCTGGAGTGACTGCCAAAGATATAATTCTAGCGATCATTGGCAAGATTGGTACAGCTGGCGGCACTGGCCATGTAATCGAATTTGCTGGATCAGCCATCGAGGGACTGTCAATCGAGGGCCGGATGACGGTTTGTAATATGGCCATCGAAGCCGGTGCCAGGGCTGGAATGATTGCACCAGATGAGGCAACTTTCGATTATCTCGCTAACAAGCCGATGGCACCAAAAGGTGACGTCTGGGAGCGAGCGCTCGCTTATTGGCGTAGCTTACCATCTGATGCAGGTGCAAAATATAACACGGAAATTGTTCTGCCAGCGGCAGAGATCGCGCCTACTGTAACTTGGGGTACAAGCCCCGAGGATGCGCTGGCTATTACCGCATCGATTCCGGATCCGCACGCCGAGAAGGATGAGATGAAGCGGGCGAAAATCCAGCGTGCAATTGATTACATGGGGCTGTCTGCGGGGCAAAAACTGACAGATGTGAGGATTGACACAGTCTTCATCGGATCTTGTACCAATAGTCGGATTGAAGATTTACGTGCTGCCGCCAGCCTTGCTCAAGGACGCAAGGTAGCCGACGGAATGCGTGCGCTGGTTGTCCCTGGGTCTGGCTTGGTCAAGGCGCAGGCAGAATCCGAAGGTCTCGACCAGATTTTCCGCGAGGCAGGATTTGACTGGCGCGAACCAGGCTGCTCAATGTGTCTTGCAATGAATGCTGACAAGTTGGAGGAAGGTGAGCGATGTGCGTCAACTTCAAACCGGAATTTTGAGGGTCGACAGGGCCGTGGTGGTCGAACTCATCTCGTCAGTCCACAGATGGCAGTTGCTGCTGCTGTGACTGGACATCTGACAGATGTACGTGATTTCTAAAGGTTAGGGAGATTCGAACAATGCAGAAGTTTGATCGAATTACAGGTGTCGCTGCACCGCTTAATATTTTGAACGTCGATACGGATATGATCATCCCTAAGCAGTTCTTGAAGACCATAAAACGGTCGGGGCTTGGTAAAAATCTTTTTGATGAGATGCGTTACAATAGAAACGGCACGGAGATGCCGGATTTTGTTCTTAACAGAGATCCCTATAGGCGGGCTGAAATCATTGTTGCTGGCGATAATTTTGGCTGTGGGTCTAGCCGTGAGCATGCACCGTGGGCGTTGCTGGACTTTGGTGTGCGTTGTATCATTTCGACGAGCTTTGCCGATATATTTTTCAATAATTGCTTCAAGAATGGCATCTTGCCGATTGTTGTTTCAGCTGATGAACGTGACGCTTTGATGGCTGACGCGTCAGACGATGAGAATCCGGAAATGTCTGTCGATCTCGTCACTCAGACAATCCGCCGGCCAAATGGTGCTAAAATCGCGTTCGAGGTTGATCCATTTCGCAGGAAATGCTTGCTAGAGGGGTTGGATGACATAGGTTTGACACTGGAGAAGTCAGAAGCCATAGCAAGCTTTGAGGAAATGCGACAGAAAAGCCAGCCTTGGCTTTGAGGCCTTGACCTGAGCACAGGAAAACTTAGTTTGAATTTCGCTGACATTGCAGCGATGATATCCAAAAAAGGGGTAAGTTATGGCATCAAATCGTAAGGTGATGGTGTTGCCAGGCGATGGCATTGGCAATGAGGTGATGCATGCCAATATGACAATCGTCGATTGGATGGCCAAATATCGTAACCTCGATTTTGACCTGTCCGAGGGGCTTGTCGGTGGTGCATCTTATGACGCGCATGGAACACCTTTAACCGATGAGGTTTTGGCTGACTGTGTTGCCGCAGATGCTGTTTTGTTTGGTGCTGTTGGTGGCCCTCAATACGACGATCTTGCCTTTAATTTGAAGCCTGAGCGAGGTCTTCTAACGCTGCGTAAGGAAATGGATCTCTTCGCCAATTTGCGCCCGGCGATAGTATTTCCGGCGCTTGTCGATGCTTCGACGCTGAAGCCTGAGATTGTCTCGGGTCTTGATATTATGATACTGCGTGAACTCTGTGGTGGCTCATATTTTGCTGAGCCACGCGGCATTGAAGATCTGGGTGATGGCCTTCGCAAGGGCTACGATACCAATGCGTACACTACCACTGAGATCGAGCGTATTGGGCGCGTTGGCATTGATCTTGCGCGTAAAAGAAGTGGCCGCCTCACATCGGTTGAAAAAGCTAACGTTATGCATTCTGGCGTTTTATGGCGTGAAGTTATGACATCGCTGCACGGTGTAGAAGGTGACGGCGTTGAACTCAGCCATATGTATGCTGATAATTGCGCGATGCAACTGGTCCGGAACCCGAAACAGTTTGACGTGATTGTGACGGATAATCTGTTTGGTGATCTGCTCTCGGATTGTGCGGCGATGCTGACAGGCTCGCTTGGTATGCTGCCATCGGCCTCGCTTGGTACGCCTGATATCGAAACCGGCCTTCCAAAGGCAATGTACGAGCCGGTGCATGGCTCCGCGCCTGATATCGCCGGGCAGGGGCTAGCCAATCCGTTGGCCCAGTTTATGAGCTTTTCGATGATGCTGCGTTACAGCTTTGATCAGGCTGCTGAGGCTGATTTGCTTGATCAGGCAGTCAATAACGCGCTGTCGACAAAACGCACAGGCGATATTATGGCCCCTGGTTGTGAGCAGACCGGCACGGATGGCATGACCGCAGCGGTGATTGATGCGCTTAATCATCTGGCGTGTTAGGAATGATGGCAAAATAGATGTGGTAGATCACCTGCCACCGCGAATTGAGGATTAAATGGGATATAGAGTAGCCGTTGTTGGCGCTACCGGTGCCGTAGGCCGTGAAATGTTGCAGACATTGGCTGAACGTAATTTTCCAGCTGATAAAGTGCATGCATTGGCATCATCAAATTCTACTGGGCGGGAATTGTCCTATGGTGATGATATAACGCTGACTGTTGAATCGCTTGATAAGTTTGACTTTACATCTGCTGATATTGCCCTTTTCTCTGCCGGTGGTGAGACATCGAAGGCGTTTGCGCCAAAGGCCGGTGAGGCCGGGTGTCTGGTGATCGACAATTCTTCTGCTTTTCGTATGGACGACGATGTGCCGCTGATCGTTCCTGAGGTTAATGCCGATGCGGTTGCGCGCGTGACACGCGCGAATGGCGGACGCAACATCATTGCTAATCCAAATTGCTCAACTGCCCAGCTTGTTGTAGCTTTGAAACCGTTGCATGAAGCCTTTGGAGTTCGCCGGGTAGTGGTTTCGACCTACCAGGCGGTGTCAGGTGCTGGACGTCCAGCAATGGATGAGTTGTTCAATCAGACTCGGGGCATTTTCGTTAATGACTCTGTGCAGCCTGAGCAATTCACCAAGCAGATTGCCTTTAACGCCATCCCACACATTGACGTCTTCCTTGATGATGGGTTCACCAAAGAAGAATGGAAAATGTCAGTTGAGACGAAGAAAATTCTTGACCCTTCGATTGAGTTAGTGGCGCATTGTGTGCGCGTTCCAGTTTTTATTGGTCATAGCGAGGCTGTGTTTATTGAGGCTGATCGTCCGATCCCCGAGGACACCGCACGCAACATCCTTAAAGATGCTGAGGGTTGTATCGTGGTCGATCATCGAGCCAATGAGGGCTATGTAACCCCGCAGGAAGCCGCTGGAGAGGATGCCGTTTACATAAGCCGGATTCGTAAAGATCCGACTGTTGAAAATGGTTTGGTATTCTGGTGCGTCTCGGACAATCTTCGCAAGGGTGCTGCCCTGAATTCGGTGCAAATTGCTGAATTGGTTGTTGCGCGCGCTATTTCCGGTCGATAAAAATCCTTCAATTGAACTTGTTTCTAGTTTTGCAAAAGGTGCAAGTGCTGCATCAGGGACAGGTCGCGTGTTCCCGCGCTGTTTGCAATGATACGCTGTGCCATTTGGCTAGCATTTCCAGCGGCTTGAACCAGATCCATGCCGTTGGCAAGGTAGCCGGTCATGACTGCGGTCAGAAGATCGCCGCCACCTGGAATATTTCTGGATGGGGAGGTTTTACAACACCTAGCTGGCAGCCATAATGGTGCGTCATTTTCGGTAATGAGTAGGTCGCCTATATCATCAAGGGTGCCGGATTTGCGGCAAATACCTGTGGCGAAAACAGCACAGAGGCGTGGATGGGTGGTAAGCAGCTTCTGACCAGCAGCTATTGCAGCATCGAGATCCGTAACTTTGCTAGTGGCCAGAAAGCCGAGTTCGAACCTGTTGGGTGTAATTATATTTGCCAGTGGCAGCAGTTTGGCCTGTAGGGACTCGGCTATCTGTGGCTTGACATAAAGGCTGTCAGAGTCGCCCAGAACTGGGTCAAGAATATAAATGCCATCCGAAATTTGCTCTCGCCAGGCGCTAATGGTTTCATGAATTGGTCCTGCCTGATGTGCTGATCCCAGATACCCGGTGATTACGAAATCAATATTAGCAAGGGCATCAAAAAGCGAAAGCGCTCGCAGCACATTAGTGAAAGAATCATCTGTGGGAGCACCGCCACTGCGCTGCCCATATCCAGGATGTGCGGCAAGCGCGATGGTATCAACGGCAAGTGGGTGGTGACCCATTGTTGTCAGCACGGGCGCTGCTACGCTATTTCCTACGAAACCAAGCGTGACTGCAGATTGGATGGACAGAATCTGTTTCATGAAAAGCGTTTTGACCCGAAAATGCCAAAAATGCAATTTGAAATTATGAGATTTAAGCCGGCGAATTATAGGTTGGAGTGTTTCAGATTGACTATCGTTAGTGGTTGAATCATAAACAAAGCGAGGCTCCACAGTGTTTTTGTTTGATGAGGTATGTCATGGCTAAGCCAAGACCATTGTCGCCGCATTTGCAGGTCTATCGCCCGCAGCTCACATCTGTCATGTCAATTATGCACCGGGCGAGCGGGTTGGTTTTGACAACAGGCACGATCATCCTCGCACTTTGGTTGATTGCCGTCGCCAACGGTCCAGAAACTTTTGCTCTGATGGCATCGATTGTAGGCCATCCATTGGGGCAATTTGTCCTATTCGGTTATTCGGTAGCGCTATTCTATCATGGATGTAATGGTATTCGGCACTTGAGTTGGGATTTTGGTCTCGGTCTAACCATCCCGGCCG
>CACNSW010000053.1 GCA_902623185.1 uncultured SAR116 cluster alpha proteobacterium | reverse complement strand
ACCAGCATGGAGGGCGTCCTGTTGCGAAGGGTGTCGCGCTGATCAGCCAATCCTCCAACATCGTGATCAATATGAGTATGCAGGCACGTGGGCTGCCCATCGCTTATATCGCCTGTGTCGGCAATCAAGCGCAGACCAGCCTGACCGAGATGGCAAGTACACTTCTGGCCGATGACCGGGTAACAGCCGCCGGACTGTATATCGAGGGAATCATTAACACGCAGGATTTTGCCGCGATGGCCAACAAAGCTAGGCAACTTGGAAAATATCTTGTGGCGATAAAGTCTGGCAAGACAAAATCATCACAAAGCACAGCGAGCTCTCACACTGCAGCACTGGCCAGTGATGCTGCAACCTCGTCGGCCTATCTTGCGCAATGCGGTATGATCGAGGTTGATACGCCTGAGGAAATGCTGGAGGTGCTGAAACTGCTTCATCTGTTTGGACCCTTGAAAGGAAGGCGGATCAGCGCCATGTGCTGCTCGGGTGGCGAGGCAGGCATGATGGCTGATCTGAGTGCCAGCATGGCGCTAGATTGGCCGCAGATTCCGGCAGCTGGACAGAAAGCACTTGCTAACATACTTGGCCCACTTGTGAAAATTTCCAACCCGCTGGACTATCATACCTTCATCTGGGGGGATGAAGACAAGATGGCCTCTACATTTGCAAGCATGATGGGGCCGTGGGTCGATGCGTCGGTGCTGGTTATTGATTTTCCCCGAGCCGACAGATGCAGTGACGCAGCGTGGCATCCCGCCGTGGCGGCAATGCAGCGGGCAAGCAAAATGACTGGCACCCCGGCAATCATGATTGGCAGCATAGCCGAGGGTATCTCAGATGAATGGGCAACAAGATTGATGGAGGATGGTATGGTGCCCCTCTGCGGTTTTGCTACGGGTCTGCGCGCACTCGAAAAGGTGGCGAATATCGACAAATCCGCGTCGGCATGGCAGCCATTTGCACCAACAGAGAACACAGGAAGACGGCAGATGCTAAATGAGGCAATCGCAAAGGACATGCTCAGCGGATGGGGTGTTGCCTGCCCGCGTGGAGCGCAGGCTAGCAGACCGGATGATTTGGCCGCAACAAGTGCCATACTTCGGGAGCCGCTCGCGCTTAAGGGATTGGGACATGCACACAAAAGCGAAGCCGGGCTGGTTCAGCTCAACCTGACGGCAGATAGTCTTGCTGCTGCAGCCCATGCGATGGAGGACGCGACGGGGTTTCTAGTGGAGGAAATGGTATCACCCTGCGTTAGTGAACTGCTGGTCGGTCTGCGTCGTGATCCAGTCTATGGGATCAGCCTGACAATCGGAAGCGGCGGCGTTACCTCGGAATTGCTGAGCGATACACTGACAATTGTGCTACCGGTCGATGCAAGCGAGGTTTTGGCGGCAATTAAGCGCTTAAGGCTTGCACCATTATTTACAGGCTATCGCGGTAAGCCCCACGCCGATCTCAACGCAGCAGTTGCAGCCATCATGGCAATGGCGGAAGCGATGCAGAATGATACCACACTGGATGAGATCGAGGTCAATCCGCTAATGGTTGCAAGCCTTGGCAATGGTGCCATTGCTGCGGATGCTGTTATATGGTTGAAAGCTGATCAGGGAGAATAGCAATGGAAGAGGTAATCAAAACCCGACAACAGGGTAGAATTTTTGAGGTAACCCTTGACAGGCCTAAAGCGAATGCCATTGATCTAGCAACCTCGCGCAAGATGGGCGAGACCTTCAAGCATTTCCGTGACAGTGATGATTTGCGGGTATGTATTCTGCGCACCGCTGGGGAAAAATTCTTTTCCGCCGGATGGGATTTGAAGGCCGCTGCCGATGGTGATTCCGTCACTGCCGATTACGGCGTCGGCGGTTTTGGTGGCTTACAGGAGCTGCGCGATTTGAACAAACCAGTGATTGCAGCGGTAGAGGGTATGTGCGTTGGTGGTGGTTTCGAGATCGCACTGTCATGTGATCTGATCCTGGCGAATGAGGGTGCAAGTTTTGCCCTTCCAGAAATCCGTGCTGGTACGCTGGCTGATGCTGCCACCATCAAGCTGCCAAAACGCATCCCCTATCACGTAGCGATGGACCTCTTGCTGACTGGGCGTTGGATGGACAGTGCCGAAGCGCATAAGTGGGGGTTAGTGAATGAGGTGCTGGCTAACGGACCATCACTCTATGACCGCGTTTGGGAGCTGGCACAATTGCTGGAATCAGGACCGCCACTGGTCTTTGCCGCGATTAAGGAAGTTGCCCGTGAGGCCGAAAACATGAAGTTTCAGGATATCCTGAACAAGGTCACAAAAATGCAGATGCCAACTGTCGACAGACTTTACAATTCAGAGGACGGACTTGAGGGTTTCAAGGCTTTTGCCGAAAAACGTGACCCTGTCTGGAAAGGCCGGTAGGCAAGGGCAGTCAGCTATTTCAGCGCAGTGATGGTCTCAATCAGGGTCGCATTGATCTGGCGCGGTCCGGTATCAAGGCGGTTTTTATGACGGCGCGCACCCGGAATGCGAACACCCTCCAGAGCTCTAAGACGGCCCATGAAGCGCTCGACATGCTCCTGCCAGCCATTACCAGCAATCAGATCTGGAGACAGGCCAATCACCAACTCACCACCACGCGGCGGGCCTCCGTCACCATTGTCATTTTCTCTTGCCTCAAAGCTGAACTGCTCGCTTGTTAGGCCGGCCGCCAGTAACTCAACCATCATTGCAATTGCCGAACCCTTGTAGCCCCCAAAGGGTAACAGCACGCCTTTGGCGATGGCTGCCGGATCGGTGCTTGGGTTGCCATCGGCATCAAGACCTGTTCCCAGTGGCACGCTTTTTCCATCACGCGCCGCAATCTGCACGTCGCCCATCGCCATAGCAGCCGTTGCCATGTCATAGCAGACCGGCGTCTTTCCCGGACGTGGCCAGGCAAAGGAAATAGGGTTGGTGCCAAAAAGCGCAGCCTTTGATCCGGCTGGCGCAACCATCGGCATATAGGCCGTGCAGGCAATGCCGACGAGGCCACGATCCGCCAGATATTCGGTCTCTGGCCAGAGCGCCGCAAAATGATGGATCCCTGTGAGTGATAGCGCTGCTACCCCGATCTCAGCCGTAGCCTCGGCAAGAACAGGCAGTCCAACCGCCTGGGCCAGAGGAGCAAAACAGCCCCTGCCATCGACGTGAATGATGGCAGGTGTCTTTTTGGCAACCACTGGCTTTGCCTTGCCATCTACCTTGCCAGAGCGCAATGCCTTGACATAGCCAGGCACGCGGAACAAGCCATGCGAGTGAGAGCCATCACGTTCTGCCCGGGTCATAATATCGGCAAGGGCTGCGGCGTTCGCATCGTCACAGCCATTGGCGATCATCACCTCGTTAATAAGAGCTGAAATTTGTTCCAGGGTTAATTCGGTAAATTCAGTCATGTTACCACCCAAAATGTTTTTTCAGTTATTTGTAGCGAGGGGTAACGCCAGATCTATCTGGACGGGCAATAGCCGTAATCGCCGCCTTCATTTCAATTTTTCCGACAGTCTTTCCACTACCATCAACAACCGCACCCGATCCTTTGCTTGATGATGCTAATGCCTGCAAGGCATCCTCCAACGCCATATCCATTGATAATTTTGGCCCAGCAGCCCGCTTGGCATTCGTCATTACAGAACGAACCTTTAAAACCCTTCCACGATTTATATCCTTTATAAAATCTGAGATGTAATCGTCTGCGGGCCGTAAAATAATATCCTGCGGGTCGCCTTGCTGAATTGACTCACCATCTCTCAGTATTGCAATCTGGTCACCAATTCGCAAAGCTTCATCGAGATCATGTGTTATGAACACGATAGTCTTGTGAAGCTCTGATTGCAAATCGAGGAGGATATCCTGCATGTCTGTACGGATCAGTGGATCAAGCGCCGAAAAGGCTTCATCCATCAACAAAATTTCGGCATCCGTTGCTAGAGCTCTTGCAAGACCGACACGCTGTTGCATTCCGCCAGAAAGCTGCGCAGGAAAATGATTTTCAAACCCTCCTAAACCGACTCGATCAATCCAGCGTTGGGCGCGATCTTGAGCGTCACCCTCGGAAATACCTTGGATAGTAAGTCCATAGGCCGCATTTTGAGCCACAGTGCGGTGTGGCAATAAGGCAAATTTCTGAAAAACCATCGATGATTTGTGGCGACGAAAATCTCGTAAATCATCTTGTGACATGGCAAGTACATCCTCACCGTCAACCACTACTTGGCCTTCAGTTGGTTCAATCAACCTATTGATATGCCTAATTAGGGTCGATTTACCCGACCCCGACAAGCCCATTACCACTTGAATTTTTTTCTCAGGAATATCTAGATTAATATCTTTGAGCCCCAAAACGTGTCCATAATGGTCAAGTAAACTTTGCTTAGTTGCACCGTCCCTTACATGCTGAATGGCAGTAGTTGGACTGTCTCCAAAAATCTTGTAAAGATTTTCGATCTTAATTTTTATTTTAGCCATTATCGCCACCATGCCTGTGGGCTTGTAAACGTCGTCCATATTCTTGAGACACACGGTCAAAAATAATTGCTAGAGTGACGATTGCCAGTCCATTTAGGAGGCCAAGAGCCAGATATTGATTTGAAATAGCCCGCAATACAGGAAGTCCCAAGCCTTTTACTCCAATCATTGAAGCGATCACCACCATTGCCAATGACATCATAATCGTCTGGTTCACGCCGGCAAAGATATTGGGCAATGCCAGAGGAATTTGTACACCAAAGAGACGCTGTTTGTAATCAGCACCAAAAGCATCAGCGGCCTCCAAAACTTCCTTGTCAACCAAGCGAATGCCAAGGTTTGTCAGACGGACAATCGGTGGAATTGCGTATATACAAACAGCGATCAGTCCAGGCACTTTGCCAATGCCAAGAAGCATAACCACCGGTATCAAATATACGAAACTTGGAATAGTTTGCATAATATCAAGAACTGGTGTGACGGCTGACTGCACACGCAGAGATCGTGCCATTAAAACGCCAAGAGGAATGCCCAAAATAATACAAAGTAACGTGGCAACAGAAATAATCGCCAACGTAGACATCGTATCTTCCCACATCCCAAAATAACCGATTACTAAGAAGGCAACTGCTGTTCCAAAGACGATTTTCCAACTGCGGGAGCCAAGCCAGGCTAGAACACAAATAATAATTATCACAATGGGCCAAGGTGCATTTATTAAAAGTTTTTCCAACCAGACAAGGAACCACAATAAAGGCTCAAAAAAGTTCTCTATTCCTTCTCCATAGGTTCTAGAAAATTCACGAAACGAAGCATCAATACCCTTTTTGAAATCCCTTAAATCCTGCCTGCCCATTTCTGGAAATTCTGTAAAAAACTCCATGATATCCTCGCTGGACTTCTTGAAATAATAACAAATAAATAGCCTGCCAAACATTTGTTTGGCAGGCTGAAGACTGGTTAGCAAACAAGCCTTAAAGAGCCGCCTTGATTTTCGAAGCAGCGTCTGCCGAGACCCAGCTTGACCAGAGGTCCTCATGTCGGATTAAAAACTCTATAGCAGCATCGCCACCACCTGCTTGCTCATCGGCCATGAAAACCAACATACCATTCATAATTGGACCGGGGAAAATTCGCTTACTCAAATATTCCACAGCGGGACCTCCACGCTTTTGGAAATCAGCTGTTACTACGGTATGCACCTCTGATAATGTCCATGAAGAGGGTTTTGGATCGGCACATTCCTGTTCAGGCTTAACAATACAGCCATCCCAATTTTCAGATCCGCCCCATTCACCCATAGAGACTGGAACCATTCCATATTTACCTATCAACGCTGTTGGAGACCAATAATAACCAAGCCAATTCTCGCCTCGCTCAGCAGCTTTGGCCATTGAACCATCAAGACCAGCAGCGGAACCTGGATCAATTAGCAGCCATCCCTTAGCTTCCATATCAAAGGCGCGAAACAGATTGGCATTAGAAAGTTGGCATCCCCATCCAGCAGGGCATCCGACAAAAGCCCCTTTCGATGGATCTTCAGGGTGTGGAAAAAGATCTGGCCGAGAAAGCAGAGCATTCACATCATTGACAATTTCTGGATGCTTTTCTGCGGTGTGTGGTGGGATCCACCAACCTTCACCCAGCTGAGTTATTGGGCCCTTCACGGCAGACATCAGTCGCCCTTCATCCATCGCCTTAAACAGCGGCTCACGCACAGCATTTATCCAGAGCTCACCAGCAACATCTGGTTGACCTTTTTCATTCATAGACGCAAACGTGGTCATTGTGGCACCTGAAACCAATTCGACTTCACAGCCGTAACCTTCTTCAAGGATAATTTTATCCACGTTAGCCATCAATTCAGCTGACGCCCAATTCATCTCAGCCATAGTCATTGAACCACAGGCATGACCATCGGCCGACGCTTGACTTGCCATTCCAAAAGAAGCTGCGCTAATGATGGCGGCTGTAGTAAGAAGTTTCTTCATTAGGGGTTCCCTCCCATTAATTTTTTAGCTGACGTTCCCCGCAGGCGCACAGCGCGTTCAGTGGCCCAGGGGCTCGCTCTTTATGAGTTATTAGGGTGCCCTAGCAACTGGGCTGGGTCAAGTTGGACATTTAAGGAA
>CACNSW010000052.1 GCA_902623185.1 uncultured SAR116 cluster alpha proteobacterium | reverse complement strand
CTCAGAAGCTGAGAAAATTTATAAGAATACTTTGAAAAAATATCCGAATAATCAACGTATTGCAGATAACTATGCTACATTGAAAAAGAATAAAGTCCCCCAAGAGACCCTATTTAAAGAAGCGCCGAAAGAAGCTCTGATAGAGGTCTTGCAACTCTTTAACGAAAAAAAATTTAGCGATACAATTTCTTTGATCCTAAACTTATTAGATACATATCCGAAATCGTTCTTGCTTTGGAATACACTTGGCGCCTCCTACCATGAGCTAAAAAATTACTCGGAGGCCGAAAAAGCTCTTGGCATCGTGGTGAACTTGAATCCCACGGCTACTGAGGCCCTCTATGTTTTAGGTAACACTCAAAGAAAACAAAATAAGTTTGATAACGCTATGGCTAGTTTTTCTCGCGTTTTGGATATCAATCCTGAGCACGCCGCCGCGCTGAACAATCTTGGCCTTTTGTACCGCAAACGTGGAGATTACCAAAAAGCGTTGTCGTCCATAGGGAAGGCATTAAGGATTAATCCTAAAAGTGCTGATTTTCACAACAATTTCGGCAACACTCTGGGAGGGTTGGGGAAATTTAAGGAGGCTGTCAAAGCTTATGAAAAGGCTATTGAGTTAGACTCAAAAAATGCCAAGGCATATAGACAACTCGCTGTGATAAAGAGTTATGAGTTTAGTGATGAACAGATTATTGCCATGGAGGAGCTTTATAAGACAGGCAGCTTACAGTGTGAAGATTTGTCCCATTTGTGTTTTGCTTTAGCTGAGATCAACGATAGATTTGGTAGGTGGAAAAAAGCTTTTGATTTTTATACAGAGGGAAATAGATCCAGGCTTCAAGCTATTCCTTATGACAGAAGGGTGGATCAAGAAATGTTTAAAAGAGCGAAGCGGTCTTGCCAGCTATTGCTGGACAACAGACTACAAGTTTCGGACTTGGAAAAAAATCCCAATGGTATTACACCGATTTTTATTATGGGTATGGCTCGGTCTGGTACAACGCTTACCGAGCAGATTGTTTGCAGTCACAGCAATGTATGTGGCGCCGGCGAGTTGGAATTCGTACATGAATATGGTTCAGACTTAGTCTTGGGGGAAGATAAGATAACGAAAGAAAATATAGCTTCTTTCAGGATGGCTTATTTAGAAGATCTTAAGAATATCTCAGAGGGCAAACCTTTTGTCACTGATAAGTTGCCTCACAATTTTGTCTACTTAGCATTAATACAAGCGGCGTTTCCAGAGGCAAAAATTATTCATACAAAGCGAAACCCAGGCGCAACTTGCTGGTCTAATTTTACAAAATATTTTCAAAGCGATGGACTTGGCTATGCTTACAACTTAAAAACCATTGTAGAGTTTTATTCAATGTATTCAGATTTGATGTCTTTTTGGGGCAAGGTTCTTCCATATGAAATTTACCATTTGGATTATGAGAACATCACGCTTAATCCAGAAAAAGAAATATATCGTTTAATCAAGTTTCTTGGTTTGAGTTGGGAAAAACAATGCCTCAATCCAAATAAAAATGGGCGTATGGTTAAAACAGCATCTTCTTTTCAAGTCAGGGAAAAAATCTACAAAGGAAGCTCTCAAAAGTGGTTAAACTATAGGCCTTTCATAAATGGGCTTTTTGACAATTTAGCTTAAGTGTTGACTGCGATATAGAACCTAGATTTTTTGATTTAATTTAAGATAAAGGTACTAAGTGCAAAGTTGCCCGGTTAAAGCGCTTGCGATACTCTTTAAATAGAACTCACCAAAATTTTAAATAGAACTCACCAAAATTAGTCGATATTTTTTCAGCCGATGTCCATTTTGCATGACGAATCTGCAATAAATTGTTAATAGGCTCTTTATTTTGGAAGAAATGCGGTATATCACACTTTATATATTGTTGATTCCGAGGTGCGTTGCACCGTAAAGGTCAAACGTTCCTCGTTTAGCTAAATGAAGAGTGCAGACAATGTTTTGCCCTAACTGGATCTTTGATATCTGTGTTGCGCGGACGGCGAAGGAATTCCTGGAGGCTGAAATAAGCCTCGAAGGAGTTGCTAAAAAGTACTCAAATTTTTTAAGTGAGCATTATAGTGAGATCCAGATAGCTTCCATTCAACAAACTGTTGAAAGTATTTTGCTTTTTCTTTCTGAAATAGAGGCTAACGAAATGGCCACAGAACTCCTTGATGATTTCTGCCATTTTCGACTTTATTACGAAAAAATTGGGGCTCCGAGGAAAATGAAACCAATTTTTGGTAATCTAGAGGATCCAGTGAAGGTTAACGACTGGGGCGGGGAGGCAACAATAAAATCGTTTAAGGCGTTTGTGTTTGCGCTTCGGTCTAACTCTTCACTCAAAGCCGCATTAGGTTGGCGCCTGGAAGACGATACTCATGTGCCTCTTTTAGCAGAAGTAGCAAGCAAACAGGTTTCGATCCTTGACAGCCTTTGAAGAAGATATGTGTTTTTAGCGCTTTAATGATGCGGACCACGCCTCCATCATGTTTTCCAAACTTTTTTCTGTCTCCTTTAAACTTGCAACTGTTTTATTCATCGCGGCGAATTGTTCGACGTATCTAGCCCTTACCTTATCAATCCGCGCGTCCAAATTTATTAGATCTGTTGCAAAACCCTCCAAATCCTCATTTGCGTCTGCAAGCTTTTCCTCAAGTTGTCCGTCCGAAGCCAAAATATCCGTGGCGTAATTTGACAAAATATCCAACAAGCTTCTACCTACATAAACATTGGTGTCGGCTCCACCATTGGATATGTCAAGTTGAAGACCAGTGGCGTCACCGCTCGTCACGACAAAACTATTATCGGTGTATTCAGTTAATTCCGTTCCATCGAGTGTCGCGTCACCAGCACTGTCTATCTCAAATGAATATGTGCCTGGCTTATAACTATCGCCAGACATCGAACCATTTACAAGACTGCTTTCAGTGGTAACGCGGCTCAACACAATTGATGCAAAAGCGTCTGGATTAGATTCGTACATTGCTGTGAATGTATCTGTGTCAACAGACAAAGTACCATCTTGGTTTGTCGTAACGCCAAATTCTGTGGGGTATATCGACGAGCTTCCAAAGCCATCTATAGCAGTGGTTGTAAAATTTCTTAATTGGCTGATCATCGAACGGATCAAAGGGTCTCCTGCCAAACCACCTGCTTCCGAACCATTGATACCTCTCGAGGATAATTTAGATAAAGTGCTTTGCAGTGTATTGAAATTCTCGACAATTGACTGAAGTGCCAGTAGTGCTAGGTCAGTATCAAATGCTGCACCAATTACCTCGGCGCTTGAGGTTGTTGAAGAAAGTGTAAGCGTTGCACCAGCAACTAAATCTGTAATCGTGTTTGACTCTCTAGTAATAGATACTCCGTCCAATTCTAGATTAGCATCGGCTGCAGCAATTGTTTCAGTGCTAGCGTCGACGCTAGTGTATGCAAAATCCGACAGACCGGTGTCAGACGAGTCTTCGGTGACAGTCAGTTGCATAGCATGGTCTTCGCCTTCGCGAGACTTGAGTACCAATGCATATGTGCTATCACTTGTCTCAATAATTGATGCAGTGACCTGAATGGCGGCGTCATTTATAGCATCCTGCAAGCCCCTTAATGTGTCATTTGTTGAGGCAATGGTGACAGACGTGGTTGTTCTATCTGAATTAGTGGTAAAAGCACCATCATTGCCCCATTTGCCAAATGAAAAACTTATCGAGCCTTGACCAATATCAGCATCTTCGCTGGAGTAGCCCCCAAAAACTAACGTGTGACTGGTTGCCAACTGCGAAATCTCTAAAGTACTGGAGAATTCTGAAATACTGCCTGCGTCTGTAATTTCTAAGCTTGACGAGTTACCAGTATTGCTCACAGAAATGCCTGTGACGCCTGAGCTTATTTTAATATTCGTATCAAAAGTCTCAAAATCACTTTTTACAGTCCCTAAACTCGATATTTCGAGATTTTTTGCTGTTGTAGCTTTATTGATAATTGAAGCTTTTGGAGCCCTTTCCGCGTCGACTATCGCATCGATGATTTCTGTAGAGTTTAATCCCGATCCAATATTTAAACTTGATAGGTAGTCAACTGACATTTCAACGCTCGATAGTTAAGTATTATTTACTAAAAAATTGTATGTTTCTGGTACTTACCAGGATAAGCACGCGTCTTTGTTAACGGCTTTAGATTTGCAAGATTTATGCCTTCATAGTAACATTTTTTCTAGAAGCGGAAAAAACCATGAAACTTTGCGATCAAACTAGTTTTGAAATTTTCCAATACCTTTAATTTCATTTGCTCGTAGTAAAGTCTTCTTCGGTGCTGTTTTAATTTCAAGAAGAAACACAAATGCGCTCGAGCCCTCATACCACAAGTTTGTTCTTGTCTCTGCTTGCAATGGTTACGATAGGCCTGGCCTTTGGATTGGTTATGGCTATCGTCTCAAATTATTTTGTGCTTGGAGTGGAATGGCTCTCAAGCTTAAGAGAAAGCTCTAATTTTCTCCGATTTCACATATTTGGCCTATCTCTTTCGTTGATGCCGTTATTATGTCTCACGGTCGCGGCATTTGTGATCATGATTATTAGAAATGTGTTAAATATTCAACGTTGGCATGGGCCGGCTGATAGTATTTATGCAGCTCATCGAACAGACAATGAACTAGACCTAAAACATGGTTTTGGTTCTACGATCGCTGCATTTGTTTCAGCGGGCGGTGGGGCATCAGTTGGCCAGTATGGCCCTCTAGTTCATTTTGGTGCGACTATGGGAAGTCTATTTCGTCAGATAACAAAATCTAACGTTACAACAGATATTTTTATTGGTTGTGGAGTTGCTGGAGCAATCGCAGCTGGATTTAACGCGCCAATAGCTGGTGTTGTATTTGCCCATGAGGCCATACTAAGGCATTTCTCCTTGAGGGCTATTGCACCAATTGCAATTTCTAGCATTTCTGCGGCTTGGTTAAGCAAGTGGATCTTCAATAGTGATCCACTCTTTCCAGTTCTACAGCAGACGCCGAACCTTATTGAACTTTTGCCAGCTGCGATGATTTCAGGTGTGGCTTTTGGCCTGGTTGCAGTTATTTTTATGGAAACCCTAAGAAGAAGCGCTGCCTTTGCAAAAGACAGCGGGTTATCGCCGAATTCACTTGTCTTAATTGCGGGCCTTATCACTGGTTTGGTTGGTGCGTTTGTTCCAGAAATATTGGGTCTAGGTAGTTCAGCTACTTCAGCTTTGATCCAAGGATTTTTTAAAGATGGGTATTTAGTTGCGCTTCTTTTTTTGAAAATTTTGCTTACTTCGATCTGTATTGGATTCGGTATGTTTGGAGGGGTATTTTCGCCCGCAATTTTCGTTGGTGCGGCGACGGGCGCCATCCTTTCTCGAATTCTTGAAATTTCTGGTCTTGTTTTCTTAGGACCAGGTTTAGTGATTTGCGGAATGGCTGCTGTAGCCTCTGCTGTTATTGGAGCGCCAATAGCTGGAGTCTTAATCATCTTAGAAATGACCATGAGTTATGAGTATGCGCTTGCCGCTATGCTAAGCGTTGTAGTCAGCATAATGTTATCAAACTTAATTTTTGGACATTCTTTCTTTGACCGACAGCTTAATGACCGAGGAATAGACATTTCTTTAGGGCGTGGGCATATAGAAATGATGGAAACACCAATTCTCAACTTAGCAAGCGACGAATATGTTGGTGTTGGGGCTAGCACTAAAATTGAGGACGCTGTTAAGAAATTGGTCGCTTCGGGCATGACTGAGGGTTACGTATTAGAAGAAAACGAACGTGTTTATTTAGGAAAAATTAGTTTAAATGAGCTAATTGGAAAAGATAACCAAGCATCAGTCCATGATCACATGATGGTAGATCCTATAACGATAAAAGACGATGCTTCCTTACAGCAATCGATTGAAGTTGCCAGTAACTTTGTCGGAGAGAGTATACCGGTAATAAATAGGCAAAAAGGGATGCTAGTTGGCGTCATCACAGAAGCAGATCTTTTCAAAGAGTATTTGAGTTTGCAGAATAAAGTTGTCGACCTTGAAAAAGGATAGGCGCTTTATTACGCCAGGATGTCTACTTGGTCACGGAAACGAGGGGCCTCGGCGTGTAAATTTGAAATTCTAGCCATTTTTGTTGCAAGCACATTGTGCTGAAAGGCAGGGCCTAATAAGCTCCGTGCTGCCAGGAAATTTTCACTAGTAATACCGGATGGAGATTGACGAGGGTGCCTGATAACTGTCTGTAGACGATTATTAGAGTAGTCTCTTGTCAGATTCTTCGCTTCTGGGCTTCCCAAAATGCCAAGAGAAGTCTGCCTTTCGGTTGGCACAATGTTTGCATTGTAACCAATACTTGCCCCGGATCCTTGAATTTGGACTGGTGACGCGGGTACTAATGCTGAGGAATTAATCTGCATCTCGATTATCTAGCATATCTGCGCAAATTAGACAAACAAGTTATTAAACTTCGGGCTGAAAAATGGGAGACTTTAGCGAGATGAATAATTTAAAAATGATGGATGCATATATGAACTCTGAGCGTGAAGCCGTGGTTGAGGCCAACGACCCGCATACTTTGATCGCGGTGATGTTCGATGAATTGCTAAAGTCGATGCACATTTTTCACAAAAACCTCGAGAAAAGTACGTCAAATCAAGATATTCGTAGCAAGCACTTATCACGTTCAATAAGTATTATTTATGCCTTACAAAAATCTTTGGATTTTGAACGGGGTGGCGAAATTGCAGAAAATCTTTTTCGTCTTTATGAACACGCGCGCCTTCACCTTCTGGATGCATCTAAATCAGAAAATGCCAAAAATCTTGAGTTGTCTATCAAATCACTTGAGGAGGTATGTGAGGCTTGGCGTGTTATCCGAGCTTAGACAAAAGGTCGAAAACGCAGCGACTTCTTCATTGGAGGAATTTTTGTTATGAACAAGTTAGAATTTTTGGACCAGTTTTCAGAGTACAGCGAGCAAATAGAGTCCGCGTTGGCTGCCCAGAATTTTGATCGTGTTGTCCATCTGGATGGTGCCAGGCGGGAAATGCTGCATGAATTTACAGCCGCTTACACGCCCGAGGGCGATCAGCATTTCTTCGAAGCTTTGGAAGCTTGCGCTGCTGAAAATGCTCGCACCATAACTCAAATAACTGATGAAATGAGCCGATTGCAGAAATCGACGGGAGAAAAGCTCCGCGGCTTATCTGCTTATCGAAGTTAAAATCAAACCAAGTGTTATGAACCTATTTCACCTCTGGTTTAGCTTTTTGATGATGGAGGCCGCTCAATCAAAAGTTTTTTCATTTTTTCTATAAGTGTTGTTCGCTGCAATTTAAGTGCGTTAGCTGCATGGCTTACCATGCCCTCAGATTTTTCTAGCGCGGCCTCTATCAAAACCACCTCAACATCACGCAAATGGCGGCGCAAATCAATGGTATCAAAATAGCTAAACCAGTCAGCATAATGCGATGGATGAGGCAACGGATTGTCACCGCCAGGCGAGATGTCGCCATCAATCCCCATTAAATTCTCTGAAGCTTCCCATAGCGCTTCTTGCTCCTCGCGGCGATCTGGCACTCTGAGACGGAGTAAATTTTCTTTCACGTGCATCCCAGTGACTGTTTCGCCTGCAAATAGCACTGCGGCACGCTCAAGGACATTGCGCAACTCGCGGATGTTCCCGGGCCAAGTGTATCGGGACAATTCAACCCAAGCGGATTCCTTGAACTTGGGTTCCATTTTTTGGTTGGTAACTATCTGCCTGAAAATATTCTTTGCTATTGGCGGGATGTCAACATTTCGTTCAGCCAATGTAGGCACTTGGATCGGAAATACATTAATTCGGAAATAGAGATCAGACCTAAATGTTCCGTCATCAACCTTTCTTTCAATTTTTTGATGGGTAGCGCAGATCAGCCTAAAATCGATTTGC
>CACNSW010000051.1 GCA_902623185.1 uncultured SAR116 cluster alpha proteobacterium | reverse complement strand
TGCCTGCGCCACCGCGGGAATATCTCGTCCTTTGTTGGTAACAGATCGAGGGCTTGCTACCCTTCCAATCGTCCAGCACACACGAGCACTAATGATCGCAGACGGGCTGGGTGACGCGCTATTCGCCGATGTTGACCCGAATCCTAATGAGATCAATTTAGCAGCCGGTATTGCAGCCTATCGGGCAGGTGGTCATGATGGTGTCATCGCCTTTGGAGGCGGTTCCGGCCTTGATCTTGGAAAAATGGTGGCCTTCATGGCAGGACAGAGCCGACCGATATGGGATTTTGAGGATAAAGGAGATTGGTGGACGAGGGCCAACGCCGATACCATTGCACCGATCATTGCTGTGCCGACAACAGCTGGAACTGGCTCTGAGGTGGGGCGCGCCTCGGTTATCACCAATTCAGCCACCAATGTGAAAAAAATCATCTTCCACCCCAAAGTGCTGCCTAAAATCGTGATCTGCGATCCTGAACTGACTGTCAGCATGCCCAATCTGATAACGGCGGGAACTGGTCTTGATGCCTTTGCCCATTGTGTTGAGGCCTATTCTAGTCCGCATTACCATCCAATGAGCCAGGGTATCGCGCTTGAGGGCATGCGCCTTGTAATCGAGAATCTGCCTCGCGCCTATAGGTCTGGTGATAATTTGGTCGCCCGCGCCAATATGATGAGCGCCGCGATGATGGGGGCCACCGCCTTTCAGAAAGGTCTTGGCGCAATCCATGCACTCAGCCATCCGATCGGTGCTGTCTACAACACACATCACGGCACAACGAATGCAGTCTGCATGCCGGCGGTGCTGAAGCTCAATGCGCCGGCAATCCGCAGCCATTTTGACGATGCCGCCCCTTATCTTGGCATTGAGGGCGGTTTTGATGGTTTCTGCGATTTTGTACAGAGATTCAATGACAGCTTTGGTATTCCGCGCCGGCTTGGCGAGATGGGGGTGGGTACGGACCAAATTGACACGCTTATCGAGATGGCACTTGCCGACCCGTCCTGTGGCGGCAATCCGGTAACGCTTAGTCAGAACAACCTCCGCCCGATACTCGAAGCATTGATTGGCTAGATCAACAACGTTATCAAAAGAACAACCTACATTGCCCTACCGCCATACGAGGTCGGTTGTGGTAAGGTCTGTTTGTACCTTCGTTTCACCCAGCGTGAGGTCATATCTTACGGGTTGGGTAGCGGATATCACCTTTCCGCGCCGCACTACCGCAATCCGTGGCGGCTTGAGACGCAGCGCGTCAATAACATCATTTGCCTGTAGGATAACAAGATCACCATTGCAGCCCTTATGCAGGCCATAATTCTCTAGGTGCAAGATTTTTGCAGGGTCGTGTGTGACAGCATCAAAACAATGGTGCATCTGGTTAAGCCCAGTCATCTGCGCCACGTGAAGGCCCATGCTCGCAACCTCTAGCATATCGTGCGATCCAAGCGGATACCAAGGGTCCATGACACAATCGTGACCAAAGGCAACTGTCAAACCCGCTGCCATCTGCTCCGGAACACGGGTCATTCCTCGGCGTTTAGGATAAGTGTCATGACGGCCCTGAAGCGTGATGTTAATTAGCGGATTGGCAATGACATGAAGTTCAGCCTCGCGCATCAACGGCAGAAGTTTCGAGACATAGTAATTATCCATCGAATGCATTGAAGTCAGATGCGATCCAGCCACCCTGCCCTGCATACCAAGGCGTATCGTTTCCATAGCTAGTGATTCAACATGGCGGGACAACGGATCATCACTCTCATCACAATGCATGTCCACCAGAAGGCCACGTTTGGCAGCCAATTCACAGAGCAGTGCAACCGACCGAGCGCCGTGTTCCATTGTTCGCTCAAAATGCGGAATACCACCAACAACATCAACGCCCATATCAAGCGCCCGCACAAGATTGTCCATACAGTCAGCCCGCAACAATCCATCCTGCGGAAAGGCAACGAGTTGAAAATCAATAAAGGGTGCCATCTGCCGCTTGACCTCCAGCATCGCCTCGACAGCAAGAAGACTTGGGTCACTAATATCTACATGCGTGCGAATGGCCAATGTACCCCTTGCAATGGACCACCGGCACAATGTCAACGCCCGCTCGATTAGCGCGTCAGCCGTCAAATAGGGTTTTAACTCACCCCAGAGCTTAATTCCCTCCAACAAGGTGCCGCTCTGATTGACCCGGGGCAGGCCATAGCTGAGGGTGGCATCAAGATGAAAATGGCAGTCAACAAAAGGAGCCGTTACAAGACATCCCCCAGCATCAAGAACTGGAACGTTATCGGGAACGCCGTCAATTGTTTCAGCCACCTCCGCGATAAAGCCATCCCTGATAAAGATATCTGATTTATCGCCAGCAGCCAGAGCCGCATTTTTGACCAGAAGTTCACTCATCATTACTCTCCAGAAACATTGATTTGGACTCTAATGCCGCTCACCGCGGCGAAAGGGGATAAGGAGAGCTTTGGGATATTGCGTGCTTTTTGCCGCCGCAACCATTGCAACAATACTTAGCAAATATGGCAACATCAGAAAAAACTGATAGGGAATAACTGCTCCAGCAAGCTGTTGGGCACGAACCTGATAGGCATCGAGGCCCGCAAAAAGCAGTGCACCAAGCAATGCCTTTGATGGCCGCCATGAAGCAAAAATGACCAAGGCCACAGCAATCCAACCCCGACCATTGACCATGCCAAAATAAAACGCATCGAAGGCCGACATCGTAAGATATGCTCCACCCAGAGCCATCAGCGCGCTGCCAATCATTACAGCCAGCGTTCGCACGCCAAGCACGTCTATGCCCTGCGCTTCTAGCGCCATGGGGTTCTCACCGGCGACCTTTACCGCTAAACCAAACGGGGTCCTGTTCATCAGCCACAGCACAAAAGGCACCGCCAAAAAAGCAAGATAGGTGAATGCAGTATGTTCAAAGAGAGCCTCTCCCAGAAACGGCAAATCGCTGAGAATGGGAATGTCCAAGGGTTGAAAAGCAGTGATCTTAGGCGGCGTTGTTGAGCTTGGCAAAAGCAGACGAAAGGCAAAATAGCCGATTGACGAAGCAAATAATGTGATGCCGATCCCCGTGACATGCTGGGATGCACCCAGATAGACAGTAAAACCAGCATGAAGCAGACCAAAGGAGGCACCAACCAAAGCCGCGGCCAACACGCCTGTTGAGAGATCAGCTCCCATATAGACCGTTGTCCAGCCAACCATGGCACCGATTGACATAATGCCCTCGATGCCAAGATTGAGAACGCCCGCACGCTCACAAATCAACTCCCCAAGCGTGGCTAACAACAAGGGACAAGCGATACGGATTGTAGCTGCCCAGAACCCTGCATTCACAAGGACTTCAAGAAAATCCAATATCATTTCGCAATCTAGCCCCTTATTAAGACTCGATACCGAACCAAAACCAGCCCAACAAGCACAGCAAGTACAGTGGTTGCCACAATCACATCGGCAAGATAGGTGGGCACATCAATAGCACGGCTCATAGCGTCTGCTCCGACATAAATAATTGCCATAAAGATGGCAGCAAAAATCACCCCAATGGGATGAAGGTTGCCAAGCATTGCAACGGCAATTCCCGTATAACCAAAGCCAGGCGACAGATCGAGAGTCAGATATCCCTTCAGGCCAATGGTCTCGGTGGCACCCGCCAGACCTGCCATTCCCCCACTCAATAATCCGATGAGGATAATTGTCCTGGTGACCGGAATGCCCGCGTGCCTGGCGGCAGATTGATTGAGTCCAACAGCCTTGCTAGAAAAGCCGAATATAGTGCGTGAATGCACAAGCCAGATGACAATCGCAGCAATGATTGCTATTGCAAACCCAAGGTGAAGACGTGACCTGGGGACAAGCTGTGGCAATAACCCGGCGTCAATAATGGCAGCGGCCTGCGGCCAGCCAAGCGAATAGGGGTCTTTCCATGGCCCCTCAAGCAGGTAGCTTACGAGAAGAATGATCACGAAATTGGTCAGCAGAGTTGTCACCACCTCGTCAACCCGCATGAACTGGCGCAGGAGTACCATTGGCAGCAAAGTCAAACCACCAGCAACACAGGCAATGATTAGCAGAAATGGGATCATGAGATAGGCCGGCAATTCAATAATGCCGGTCCCAAAATAGGTCACTGCCAGCGCACCAGCATAGAGTTGACCTTCCACCCCGATGTTCCAGAATTTTGCTCGGAAGGCTATCGCAGCGGCAAGACCTGTAAAAATCAAAGGTGTAGCAGTGGCGCCCGTCTCAGTGATCGCATTTCGTGAACCAAAGGAGCCGATAAAAAGCTCCTTGAAACCAACTAGCGGTGCGGCCCCCGCCGCAGCTATCAAAACAGCGGCGAAGCCCAGCGTGCCTGCTCCGGCACCTGCCACAGCCATCCAGGGAAGCCATCGTGGAATGTTCTCCCGCGCTTCAAACCGCATTGAATCCTTCCCCCGCCATTCTCATACCTAAGCTGGTGATATCAACATTGTCATTTTCAAATGGCCCGCTAACATAACCGTCATACATCACTATGATGCTGTCTGAGAGCGCCAGGGCTTCCTCTAGATCCTCAGAAATCAGCACCACAGCCGCCCCCCCTACCACGTGCAGCTAACAATGACTGGTGAACGGCACCTATAGCACCCTCGTCAAGGCCACGCGAAGGCTGACAAGCAATGATGATCTCAGGAGATCGTGCAAACCAGCGGCCGATGAGAAGTTTCTGAATATTGCCACCAGACAGGAGACGTGCCGGTTGATTGATCGACTGAAAACGGACATCGTTAGTGATGCAGATATGCTCAGCAGTGGAGCGGCATTGGGGCGTTCTGACTATCGTCATGCGGTCAACAAGGGCAGTATTCTTTGTTTCCGTCAGCACGGCATTTTCCCACACCGACATATCACCAACTACACCATCATTAGTACGATCTTCTGGGATGTAGGCCACGCCCGCTTCCATGAAGGACATTGGAGTGTATTTGAGCGCTAAAACTCCTTTGATGATCACATTTCCGCTGGTTGGCTTGATATGTCCTGACATCACCTCCGCCAGACTTCGCTGACCATTGCCCGCAACGCCAACAACACCCATGATCTCTCCTCCTCTGACGGCCAAATTTATATTTTTCAAGCCGGCTGCATGAAGGTTAGTTTTTCGGGTGCATATGTTTTCTAATTTGATTTTTGGATCAAACATGCGCGAGGACCGACGAACTGGACGGTTGATTTTCTGGCCGACAATCATTTCACCAAGTTGGCGCTTGCTGGCATCAGCGGTGTTGACCGTTCCAACTATTTCACCAGCGCGCAGAACAATGATGCGGTCGCTGACCTGCATAATCTCATTGAGCTTGTGCGAGATTATGATCACGCCCAACCCGGACGAGACCATCTTGTGAATTGATTTGAAGAGACCGACAGCTTCCTGAGGCGTCAGGCTAGCGGTAGGTTCATCCAAAATCAACAGCCGACAATCGTTGATGAGGGTCTTCAGTATTTCTAGCCGCTGTTTCTCGCCAACCGACATTTGGTGGACATAGGCGTCAGGGTTAATATCGAGACCGAACTGATCTGCAAGCGTTACAAGTTTCTGTTTTGCATTAGCGGTTGACAGCATCGGTTTCCACAAAGACTGCGTGCCAATAAGCGTGTTTTCCAATACCGTCAGATTCTCAGCGAGGGTGAAGTGCTGATGCACCATGCCAATGCCAGCCTCAATGGCGGCGCGAGGATCACCACGCTTCAATTCTTGGCCACAACATCGAACAACACCCCCATCAGCGAGATAATGGCCAAAAATAATATTCATCAAGGTTGTCTTGCCTGCCCCATTTTCACCTAAAATCGCAAGCACCTCACCGGAATTTACAGTAAAGGTGATGTCCCGATTGGCCACATGCGAGCCAAAACTCTTTCGAATTTTCAAAACTTCTAGAAGGGGTACCATTGAAATCCAGTCAGCAAATCACCAAAAGACAGCCCCCTTTTGAGGGGGTGTCATGATCCAAGTTCACCTGATCAAAATGTTGATTTTGGCTCAACATCATTGATTTCAACGGTAAATTTACCAGCAATTATGTCAGCTCCCAGATTGGCGACTTGTGATTTGATAGCGGCCGGGATCTTGCTCTCAAATTCGTAATAAGGGGCAAGACTAGCACCGCCCTTGGCCATCATTGTCCAGTGATGATATTCCTCCGCGCTGAAAGTGCCGGCCTTCACCCGCTCAATTGCGTGACCGATTGCCGACTCCATGTGCCAAAGCGCCGAGGTGACAACGACATCCGTTCCATTTTCTTCCTTATTCATGTCATTCACGTTGCCAAAGGCTAGGATACCCTTTTCCCGACAGGCATCCACCACACCGGCACGTTCTGCATACATGATATCAACACCTGCCTCAATCTGCGCAATAGCCGCCTCCTTAGCCTTTGGCGGATCATACCATGAGCCAATAAAGGTAACCTTGAACTCTATGGACGAATCAACGGAGCGCGCTCCATTCATGAAAGCGTGGAAAAGCCGATTTACCTCGCCAATCGGATAGCCTCCAACCATACCAATCTTCTTTTCCTTGCTCATATGGCCAGCGATGATTCCCATCAGATAACAGGGTTCATGGATATAATTGTCAAAAACCGAGAAATTGCTGCCATGTGGTTTAAAGGGATCACCCATCAAAAAAGCGATACCGGGGTAATCATCGGCAACCCTTCGAGCTTCCTTGCTAATCCCAAATGCCTCACCCACAACAAGCTGCACGCCCTTTTCGCAATATTCGCGCAATACGCGCACATAATCGGTATTTGAGACTTTCTCAGCAAAGCTGTACTCGATTTCGCCACGCTTTGCCGCCGCATCAAGGGCAAGATGAAGGCGGGCGTCCCATTTCTGCTGAATAGGTTGAGTATAAATACCCACAACCTTGAGTTTTTCTGCGCCAAAAGCAGGCAACGAACCAAAAGCAACCGTGGCTGTAGCCATGCCGGCAACAAAATCACGTCTTGTCAACGACGGTTTTTCTGTAATTTTTGAGGCAATATTCATAACTAAACTCTCTCCCTTTGTTTGGACATTAATTGGCCTAGATATTGTGACGGATTTTTTTTAATTACCTCTAGCGCAAACATCCGGCTAACTGAGCTAAACGGTAGTAACTGTATTTCGCGGTGGAAAACAGATTTTAGCCAATGTAGAAAATCACTCGGGTAATGCAAAACGAGGGCAGTAATACGCCCCCATTAATGTGATTGTCATTGCAAACGTTATCATAGCGCCTTGTCGGTGATTGTATGCGTCCACGCACCAGTTGGCACCTTAGTAATCACTGGGTCAGATCCACCCTTCATAAGAGTTTCTACAGTACGCTCATAATCAGCCGGGTCTAGTGCACCGTTGGAACCAGCTGTGAGCTTGGCAATCTCACCCATCATCCGACGTTGGTGCTTTTCTGTCTGCGCACCAGAGGCGTCATTATCGAGGACAATGTCAGCTGCCGCGCTAGGGTTTTCTTCAGCCCATTTCCAGCCCTTCATTGACGCTCGGACAAAACGAACCATTTGGTCTTCAAAAGCCGGATCCTTCAACCGATCCTCCATCACATAGATGCCATCCTCCAGTGTTGCTACGCCTTGGTCTTGATATTTGAATATAACTAAGTCATCAGGCGAAATACCTGCATCAATAACCTGCCAATATTCGTTGTAAGTCATTGTTGAGATGCAGTCAGCTTGCTTCTGAAGAATGGGATCAACATTAAAACCCTGTTTCAAAACTGTCACTCCGTTGCTGCCCCCATCGGTGGGAATGCCTAACTGGCTCATCCATGACAGAAATGGATATTCATTCCCATAAAACCAGACACCTATTGTCTTTCCCCGAAAATCTTGCGGTGACGTGATCCCTGTTTCCTTCCGGCAGGTCAATTGCAACCCAGAGGATTTGAATGGCTGAGCGATGTTTACAAGCGGCACACCCTTCTCTCTTGCTGCAAGAGCTGATGGCATCCAGTTGAGCATTAAATCTGCTCCTCCACCAGCTAGAACCTGGGGTGGCGCAATGTCAGGGCCACCTGGCTTAATTGTTACATCAAGGTTCTCGTCACTGTAATAACCTTTATCTAACGCAACATAATATCCCGCAAATTGTGCTTGGGTAACCCATTGCAACTGTAGTGTCAGCTTGTCAGCCGCTTGTGCAGCCACGCTAGACATCACCATGCAAGAAGCTAGTGCCTTTAAAACTAGTTTTTTCATTTTTGTCTCCCTTTTTGTGACTTGATTATTTTCTCCTATAAGATGGATGCCAGAAAGTGACCCGCCTCTCGAGCAAACTTAAAGCACCATAACTAGCAGAGCCGGCAAGCGCGGCAAGCGCAATTTCGGC
>CACNSW010000050.1 GCA_902623185.1 uncultured SAR116 cluster alpha proteobacterium | reverse complement strand
TATACTCAAGAAACCAGCCAAGCAACTTGTCACTGGCATCACACTGCTTGGGACAGGTAAAGAAATAGGTGCGTCGAAAGCGCCCAGCAGATGAATTTGGACCCAAATTTAGCAAAATCTGGCTCTAATACTGGTTGGCACAGCCTGCAATTGATAGTATCAAGAGGGGTGAAGCTCGTGCGCTATTGACACTATAAGCCCAAGTCTCGGCTGATGGAGCTCTGACCGTTTTTCCGGAACCGCCTCACCAAAGAGTCATAGGTGATTCTAGGTTTATGGTTGGTGTCCGCAGATGACCACACTGCTGATTATTTTGGTAAAGACCACAAAACCGATTAGAGGTAACACATCATGAAGATGACAACCGAAGAGGCATTTGTAAAAGTTCTGCAGATGCATGGTATTGAACATGCCTTTGGTATCATTGGCTCGGCGATGATGCCGATTTCTGACCTGTTCCCAGATGCCGGCATCACTTTTTGGGATGCGGCGCATGAATGCAATGCTGGGATGATGGCGGACGGCTTCACCCGGGCCACTGGCCAGATGTCAATGATGGTTGCCCAGAATGGCCCAGGCATAACGAATTTTGTGACCCCTGTCAAAACTGCCTATTGGAATCATACGCCCTTGCTTCTGGTGACGCCACAGGCGGCGAACAAGACGCTTGGTCAAGGCGGCTTTCAGGAAGTCGAACAGATGGCCCTGTTCGAAGATATGGTCGCCTATCAAGAAGAGGTACGAGACCCCTCGCGCATCGCGGAAACGCTGAACCGGGTAATCCTGCAGGCAAAGCGTGCCTCCGCTCCAGCGCAGATCAATGTTCCGCGCGATTTCTGGACACAGGTGATAGACATTGAACTGCCTGCCATTGTCGATTTTGAACGCCCCGCAGGTGGTGAAACTGCCATCAGCGCAGCCGCAAAGATGCTCTCAGAAGCAGAATTCCCTGTCATTCTAAATGGCGCCGGTGTTGTCATTGGTGGTGCCATCGACGGCTCAATAAAACTCGCCGAGCGGCTGGACGCTCCAGTCTGCTGTGGCTATCAGCATAATGACGCTTTTCCGGGTTCACACCCGTTGCACGCTGGCCCACTTGGCTACAATGGATCAAAAGCCGGCATGGAATTGATTGCCAAGGCCGATGTTGTTCTTGCCCTTGGCACCCGCCTCAATCCATTTTCAACATTGCCCGGCTATGGCATTAATTACTGGCCCAAAGATGCGAAGATCATTCAGGTCGACATTAATGCTGATCGAATCGGCCTGACCAAGCCGGTCACGGTTGGTATTGTTGGCGACGCGAAAAAGGTGGCAGAAAGCCTGCTAGAAAAGCTGGCGAGAAATGCCGGTGACAAGGGCCGCGCAGCGCGCAGGAAAATCATCGCCACGACGAAATCAGCTTGGGCACAGGAACTGACGTCGCTTGACCATGAGGATGACGATCCGGGAACAACCTGGAACGAACGGGCGCGGGATCGTGAGCCAGAGAAAATGTCACCCCGCATGGCATGGCGGGCAATCCAGAGCGCCCTGCCAAAAGATGCCATCATCTCATCCGACATTGGCAACAACTGTGCAATTGGCAACGCTTACCCCACCTTTGACGAGGGACGCAAATACCTGGCTCCTGGTTTGTTCGGTCCCTGTGGATACGGCCTCCCGTCCATCGTGGGCGCGAAGATTGGCCGACCAGATTTGCCTGTTGTCGGTTTCGCTGGTGATGGTGCATTCGGCATTTCAATGAACGAAATGTCCGCCATCGGCAGAGACGAGTGGCCACCAATTACCATGATTATTTTCCGCAACTATCAGTGGGGTGCGGAAAAGCGCAACACCACCCTGTGGTTTGACGATAATTTTGTCGGTACTGAGCTTGACCAGCAGGTGTCCTATGCCGGTATCGCCAAGGCCTGTGGGGTCGATGGTGTCACTGTTTCCTCGATGGATAAATTGACTGACGCGCTGAACAAAGCTGTTGATGCGCAGATGAAGGATGGCAGCACAACCTTCATTGAGGTGATGCTCAATCAGGAACTTGGTGAGCCATTCCGCCGTGATGCAATGAAAAAGCCAGTTTCAGTGGCCGGCATCAACAAGGACGATATGCGCAAACAGGCGCTAGCGTAACACGCCATTGTCTTCCTAGATGCAAAGAAAATACAGCCGTGCGGGTCACCCCACGTGGCTGTTCTAGTATAAAAGCAATCTGCCTCTGGCCAATGACTATCTAGATGGTCAGAACCGTACATCCAGTTGTCTGACGCCCGGCAAGTGCGCGGTGCGCATGAGCAACCTCAAAAAGTGGGACATACTGGTTGATGACCACCGACAGACTGCCATTTGCGATCCTGGCAAACATATCAGCACTGGCAGCCTCCAGCCAGGCCCGTTCGGCGGTGAAATGGAACAGCGTCGGCCGCGTCAGATAGAGCGATCCAACGGCCAAATCCTTAATTTGAAAATCATCGTAGGGGCCGGATGACTGACCGAAATTGACTACGGTACCGTGACGGCGGGCGGCGGAAAGGCTTTTCGCCATAGTATCATTGCCAACCGAATCATAGACAACATCGACACCAATACCATTGGTGATCCGATCAACCTCGCTGGCAAAATCCTGCGTCTTGTAGTTAATGACATGATCATAGCCATTGGCCGCGGCAAGGGCACATTTTTCCGCTCCGCCAGCTGTACCGATCACTGTTGCCCCTAATGATTTCAGCCACTGACCCGCTAGCAAACCAACGCCGCCAGCCGCTGCGTGAAACAGCACATTGTCACCCGCCCTAACCTTAAAGCTCCGGTTGACAAGATAAGCAACAGTCAAACCCTTGAGCATAGTTGCTGCCGCAACATCGGAGGTGATGGCATCAGGAACCTTGACCACCATAGTCGCGGCGATAGTGCGGTGTGTTGCATAGGCACCATTCGGCAGGGCATAGGCAACCCTATTGCCAACTTCGATCCAGTCTACGCCGTCACCAACTGCCTCCACAATGCCACACCCCTCACTACCAAGGACCAAATTTTCCTCAACCGGCCAGGGATAAGCACCCTCTCGGATGTAGATGTCAATGAAATTGACGCCAATGGCCTCATGACGGACCAGAACCTCGCCAGCGCCGACCGGCGGCATGTCAATTTCCGTTTTGACGAGCACGTCGGCACCGCCCTTCGTCCTTGCAACCATCGCAAATGGCATTTTACTTCCTCCTAAAAATGGTCTTGCAGACGCCAAACTGTTGGTGTCTGCTCATTCGTGAGAATAGACAAAAGCAAGAATGATTAGTAACATAACAACAGATAACCGAGATAGCGTACATCGTTATAAACTGCTTTTTTGTCAAGACGCGCTTTTCTCTCAAAAGGGTTCTCAACAATCATGAATCTCTCAATCGCCGCAGCCGAGGCGCTGGATGAAGCTGATGCGCTTGCCGAAATGAAAGGGCGCTTTATTCTTCCCGAAGGAGTCATTTATCTTGGTGGCAACTCGCTTGGCGCGTTGCCAAAACATGTTAATCAGCGCGTAAGCCAGACACTTGCCAGCGAATGGGGTGCTGATCTCCTCCGAAGCTGGAACAGCGCTGGCTGGGTTGACCTGCCAAGAACTGTTGCCTCGAAGCTGGAAAGAGTCATCGGTGCTGCGCCGGGAAGCGTCGCTGTAACCGATTCAACCTCGGTGAATCTGTTCAAGGTACTGGCCGCAGCACTTGACAAGACCACGACAGCGGGTGTCGGCAACCGCCGCAAAATCCTGACCGAACGCAATAATTTTCCAACCGACAATTACATTGCCGAGGGTTTGATCCGACTGACAGGCGACAGGCATGAGCTTATCCGCATTGACACACCAGCGGCGATATTGCCGGAGTTGGATGAGGATGTTGCCTTGTTGATGCTCACCCATGTAAATTACCTCAACGGCTATCGTCACGACATGGCTGCTCTGAACGCGGCAGCTCATAGGGTTGGTGCACTGGTGATCTGGGACCTTGCACATTCAGCAGGGGCGATGCCACTCGACCTTACTGCGGCTAATGTCGATTTTGCCGTTGGCTGTACCTATAAATATCTGAATGGCGGGCCGGGCGCGCCGGGTTATCTCTATGTAGCACCGCACCACATTGGAAACTGCCAACAGCCGCTTTCGGGTTGGTTTGCCCACGAAACGCCATTTGAGTTTTCCCCGGACTATCAGCCTGCTGGCGACATCAGGCAATTTCTGTGCGGCACGCCACCTGTGCTTAGCATGGCTGCCCTCGATCAGGCGCTTGATGTCTGGGCCGATGTCGATCTGTCAGCGCTGCAGGAAAAATCACTTGATCTGGCCGATTATTTCATCGGCCTTATTGAGAAGAAATGCGCCGGGCATAATCTGACAATTATCACCCCACGCGAGCGGAAACTCCGTGGATCGCAGGTGTCACTCACCCATCCCGATGGCGCTTATGCGATGATGAGCGCGCTGATTGCCGCCGGTGTAATCGGTGATTTTCGTAGCCCCAATATTCTTCGCTTTGGGTTTGCTCCTCTCTACATTGGGTTTGTCGATGTCTGGCAGGCGGTGGATAGATTTGCCCATATTCTGGAGATGCGGATATGGGATAGGCCACAGTTCCATACCCGCAAAACCGTCACCTGATGCGAGGGACTAAATGACATCCCTATCCCCACGACCCGAACCAACGGCAGGAAGCTGGGCACTGCTTTGCATACTTGGCCTGATCTGGGGAAGCAGCTTTCTTGGCGTCGAGATGTCACTGATTGATTTCAAACCGATAACCAACGCCGCCATTCGGGTGTCGCTGGCGGCGTTGGTCCTGCTCGTTGTTACGCTTAAAACAGGACACAGGCTGCCAGGTTTTGCCACAAGTACAGAAAAACGGATCTGGCTACATTGCTTTGGCATGGGTCTGTTTACCAACGCGCTTCCTTTTTCACTGCTTGCCTGGGGGCAACTGCAGGTCACGTCAAGCTTCGCCGGTGTCTGCATGGCGGTAGTGCCACTGCTTGTCCTGCCACTTAGTCACTTTCTGGTGCCGGGCGAGCGGATGACACGATCCAAAGTGGCTGGTTTTACCATTGGCTTTGTCGGCGTCGTTCTGTTGGTTGGCGGTGACACCCTGTTTGATGACGATGTGGCAACACCAACCATTTTTTTAGCCCAGATTGCCTGTGTCGGGGCAAGCTGCTGCTATGCAGTTGGCAGTATCGTAACTAGGCTATGCCCGCCAATCTCAACACAATCCTTTGCTGCGACAGGCCTGCTTCTTGGCGCGATTATGCTGGTGCCCATAGCCCTTTTGTGTGAGGAGATACCAGAAGCTCCCAGCCTACAGTCTGTTGTCGGTGTTGTCTATTTGGCCCTGTTTCCAACAGCAGCAGCTACAGTCCTGCTGACCGTGCTGATCAGACGCGCTGGTCCTCCTTTTCTCTCACTGGTCAATTATCAGGTACCTGTTTGGGCGGTGATCATCGGGGCGGTGGTTCTTCTTGAACCGCTGCCCGGACATTTTCTGATGGCCCTCCTGGTTATCCTTGTCGGCCTTGCCCTGTCGCAATTCTATGACCGCTGGCGTCACGGCTAAGCTAAAACACGAAAATATGGACAGGCGTATCGATACAAGGGAGGATTAAGATGAATGATGTATCAGACACTAATTCGATCCAACTTCAGGACCCGGATTCTGACCTACCTACAGGACCACGAGTAGCGCTTGGTATGCAGCATGTTCTGGCGATGTTTGCCAGCATTGTGGCTCCTTCGATTATTATTGCTGGAACTGCGAGATTTGCCTTTGGTACAGCGGACATAGTGTTTCTGATCCAGATGGCGATGCTTTTTGCCAGTTTGGCAACATTGTTTAAGACAATCGGCTTCGGCCCGGTTGGCGCTCGGCTTCCTGTGATGTAAGGAACCAGATTCGCCTTTGTGCCAATCATGATCGGCATCGTAAAGTCAATTGGCATTGCCGCGGTGTTTGGAGCGGTTCTTTTTGCTGGAATGTTTCACGCCGCACTTGGTGTCATCATCGGCCGTATCCACCACTGGTTCCCACCGCTATTAAAAGGCATGGAGATAATCGCAATCGGTCTCTATCTGCTGCCCGTTGGCATCAAATATGCCGCTGGTAGCGCCGCCATTTTACATATGAACAATCCGGACTGGGGTGACCTCAGTCGCTGAGGTTGGGCACTTGTCACTATCCTTGGTGCCCTTGGTTTAAAATTTTTTACCCGTGGCATTGTTTCATCTGCTGCTATTCTAATTGACCTGATCGCAAGCTATCTGGTTGCCGTCGTGATAAGCGCCGTTAATTTTAGCCGTGTGGCGAAAGCCACCTGGTTCACCGTGCCAAAGCCGTTCAAATACAAAATAGAGTACAGCGGCTCAGCAATCGTTAGCATGTGCCTGATTTCGATGACCGGCGCAATGAGTCGTTCAATGGTAACGCTGTCAGCCCTTTTCTTATTGCCTTAGGTCTGATCCCAATGGTAATTGCAATAGTTGCGGCGATGCCAATTTTGGTGCTTGGTGGAGCCTCATCCTGATGTTTGGCATGGTGCTGTCCGCTGGTGTCAGCGTGCTGTCAAGGGTCGCCTTTCACGTCGTAACATGATGATACTGGCAAACGCCATGTCGGTTGGCCTCGGCCTGCAGCAGGTAACAAAATCAATGCAGCACCTGCCTGACTAGCTGGAGATGCTGGCTGTTTCTGGCCTGTTGCCTGTGGCTGTCCTAGCAGTTTTGCTGATCCTGGTTTTGTAAGAAGATACTTACTAAAATACCCGACTTAACAGAAATGTTTAAAAAACATATAGTGCCATTGGTCTTAATTTCAGACTGACGGTATTTTGTTTTAGGACAAATCTTTTATGGCCAAAACGCTATTGCTCAAAAATGCCGACCTGCTCTGTACTATGCAGCCCAACGGTGCCGTATTGGCTATGGCTGGTGATGATGTTGGTAGAGAAATTCACGGCGGGGGACTGTTTGCAACGGATGGCGTGATTGAGGCCGTTGGAACAAGCGATAATTTGCCCGGCACCGCCGATATCGTTCTTGACATGGAGGGGCATGTAGTTATCCCAGGTATGGTCAATACGCATCATCACTTGTTTCAAAACCTGACGCGCACTGTCCCCGCAGCACAAAACGCGCCGCTGTTTGGCTGGCTTAAGACTCTCTATCCAATCTGGTCACATATCGGACCGGAGCATATCTACTGGTCGACCGCGCTTGGTCTTGCCGAACTGGCGTTGAGCGGCTGCACAACCTCGTCCGACCATCTGTATCTCTATCCAAATGGCGCGCGTCTGGATGATGCGCTTGGCGCGGCGGCAGATATTGGTGTTCGGTTTCATGGCACACGTGGATCGATGAGCATTGGCGAGAGCCTGGGTGGCCTACCACCCGATCTTCTGTGTGAGCCGGAGGCAGATATTCTGGCCGACTGCCTGCGTGTCATCGAGTCGCATCACAATCCCAACCGTTATGCCATGCAGCGGATCGCACTCGCTCCCTGCTCACCCTTTTCGGTTAGCATGGATTTGATGCGCGAAACAGCGCGCATGGCGCGCAGTTTTGGAGTGGGAATGCACACGCATCTCGCGGAGAACAGCGAGGATATCGACTACAGTTTGGCGACATACGGTATGCGCCCTGGCGATTATATCGAGGCGGTGGAATGGACAGGCGATGATGTATGGCATGCCCATTGTGTGCAGCTGGACAAAGACGAGATCCAGCTTTTTGCCCGCACCGGAACGGGCGTTGCCCATTGTCCTTGTTCCAACATGCGACTTGCCAGCGGCATTGCCCCGGTCCGGTCTATGCTTGACGCCAACATGAAGGTCGGGCTTGGTGTTGATGGCTCGGCATCGAATGACAGTGGTCACATGCTGAATGAGGCGCGTCAGGCAATATTGTTGCAACGCGTCAATCACGGCGCTAGAGCGATGAGCGCACGCGAGGCGCTGGCCACTGCAACACGCGGTGGCGCGGCGGTGCTTGGGCGCGATGAAATCGGTATGCTAGCCCCCGGCATGGCCGCCGATGTCGCTTGTTTTGACCGGCGCACTATTGATTTTGCCGGTAGTGACTGGGACATGCTGGCCTCTTTGCTGTTTTGTGGCCCAACAAAGGCCAATTACACCATCATCAATGGCCAGATCATTGTTGCCGAAGGCCAGCTTGCCAGCATGGACATGAACCTGCTGCTCACCAACCATCGCCGTATGACACATGATCTGATGGTCAAGGCCGGTCACGCCTCATGATCCTGTCAGCTAGAAAACCCTGAATGATGCGGCCTGCTGACATCCTGGCTGTTATTTTGGTGACCGCCATATGGGGGTTCAGTTTCGTCGTTGTCGAATGGGGCCTTGAGGGTATGCCACCATTCCTCCTGGCTGGCATTAGATTCGCGCTGGTGGTGTTTCCGGCCATCTTCTTCCTGCCACGCCCTGAAACAAGTTGGCAGAATATCATTCTGTTCGGCGTTTTCTTCGGGCTGATCCACTTTGGTCTACTGTTCTTTGCAATGGCTATTGGCATCTCCGCCGGGCTTGCCTCGGTAGTC
>CACNSW010000049.1 GCA_902623185.1 uncultured SAR116 cluster alpha proteobacterium | reverse complement strand
TGCTTGTCATGGTCATCATGCTCGTCATGGTCATCATGGTCATCATGCTTGTCATGGTCATCATGGTCATCATGGTCATGTGACTCGAATGCGCCACCCTCGCGGAATTTGATCAACTTCAAGTCATGGCTTTCGGTCAACTCCACGGCTTTTGCGTCTGATCCTAGACCGTCGATAGGCTTCTCCAAAAATGTCTCAAGGTCATGGCCAATCCAGAAAATCAAGTCAGCTTCCTGAAGCTGTGCAGCTTGCGATGGTTTCAAAGCATAGGTATGCGGGGACCCAGCTCCGTCGATGATTAGTGAAGGGCTACCAATCCCATTCATTACCGAAGACACTAAGGAATGTATGGGCTTTATAGATGCCATAACATTTAAGTCGGCCTTGGCTGAGGATATTCCTGTTGTGAGAATTGTTGTTGCAAGGAGCACAACTCTAGCTGTACGCATTTTTCACTCCAATTTTATATTGTGTAGTTACGTTTATTGTTATGTTATAACATATCTATGTGTTACACTGAGTTGGTTGTGATTACAAGCCCGAAGCTTCATACTCACGTTCTGATCAACAAATGGAACACAAAATGCTTGTATCTCTTGAAAATGCTGGGATTTTTCGGTCTGAAAAATGGATAGTTCGCGGCGTGTCCATGACGGTCGATGCGGGCGAAATTGTTACACTCATTGGACCAAACGGATCTGGCAAGTCGACAACGGCCAAATTGGCTCTTGGCGTGCTTTCCGCAGATGAGGGAGTGGCAAAACGCAAACATCGCCTCCATGCGAAATATGTGCCGCAAAAACTAACATTAAACAATAATCTACCGTTGCCAGTGACCCGATTTCTGCGTCTCACAGACACCGCGGATAAAGCTCAGATTGACGCGGCTTTGCGTGTAACTGATACGGAACATCTCGCTGATGCGCAGATGAGTAATTTGTCAGGCGGCGAGTTTCAGCGTGTAATGCTTGCACGGGCGATACTAAGCTCTCCAGAATTTCTTGTTCTTGATGAGCCGGTCCAAGGTATTGACTATAATGGAGAAATAATGCTCTACAAGCTCATTGAGAACATTCGCAATAGTCTTAATTGTGGTATTTTGCTAATTTCTCATGATTTACACATGGTAATGTCTAAAACCGACAGGGTGATTTGTCTGAATGGACATGTTTGCTGTTCAGGCACCCCAGCAAAAGTGGCGTCCAGCGAAGAATTTAAGCTGCTTTTTGGTGAAAGAGCTGCATCTGGTCTTGCGCTTTACGAACATCATCATGACCATGAGCACCTTCCCGATGGGAGTATCAAAGTAAGCGAAAGGGATCAAACTCAAAACAATGATCCTTCTAAAAGTTTGGTATCAAATGACGTTTACAAGGCAAATTTAGATGTTAGATGACTTTTTTAGCCGGGCTCTGATTGGCGGTTTTGGCGTCGCTATTGTGGCAGGACCACTAGGCTGTTTCATAATCTGGCGAAGGCTAGCTTATTTCGGTGATACCTTGTCTCATTCGGCACTTCTGGGAGTTGCGATAGCATTGTTGTTGGAGCTCAACATAACTCTGTCCGTTTTCATTGTTTCGGTCGTGGTATCGATGATGTTGGTACTACTGCAAAAAAGAGCAAGCTTGTCCTCTGATGCATTGCTTGGTCTGCTTGCCCACTCGGTTCTAGCAATCGGGCTGGTAGTATTGGCGTTTATGACTTGGGTCAGGGTTGATCTGATGGGGTTTCTATTCGGGGATATCCTCTCCATTACCGCATTCGATTTGGCACTGATTTGGGGAGGAGGGGCTGTCGTGCTTGCTTTTCTTGCAAAAATTTGGAAGCCCCTATTTGCAGCAACTGTCAGTTATGATTTGGCAACAGCGGAGGGTTCTAGGCCCGATCAAGTAAATCTTCTTTTTATGGTGTTGATGGCGGCGGTGATAGCAGTGTCAATGAAAATTGTTGGTGTTCTACTCATCACTGCCCTGTTGATCATTCCAGCTGCAGCAGCCCGGCGGTTTGCGCGCTCACCAGAACAAATGGCATTTGTAGCCGTAATAATTGGGATCTTATCGGTTTTTATCGGTCTAAATGGATCGCTTGGTTTCGATACACCCGCAGGGCCAAGCATCGTTGTAGCTGCACTTGCATGTTTTGTTTTGTCGGTCATTCCAATAAATTTATCCCGAAAACGTAATGGAAGAAATCAAGAAATTCCTAAGCACAACGACAATAGAGTGAGTTAGATGTCAGAGAACTGTAAGCTTTCTAACAATGAACGTCTTGTTCTGGACGTCCTCGGACGCGAGACCGGCCCAATGAGTGCATATATGATACTCGATAAACTTCGTGGATCCGGGTTTAGAGCGCCTTTGCAAGTGTACCGCGCGTTGGAAAAGCTGATTGGTATGGGTAGGGTTCACCGTTTGGAAAGCCTGAATGCTTTTATCGCCTGTAGCCACATGTCGTGTGAAAAGATCGGCGTGGCCGCTTTCGTGATCTGTGAACGGTGCGAGCATGTGCAGGAAGTTTGCGATGACTCTGTCTCCCTGTTTCTTGCTGGACTTGCTGAAAAGACGAATTTTAAAGCGTCGAAGACGAGCATTGAATTACGTGGTGTTTGTGATGCCTGTGAAAAAGCTTAGTATTGTAGCAAGTCTGCTTGCTGCTTGGTGCCTGTCCATTGGATCGACAAAGATAGCCAACGCGCACCCCCATATGTGGGTTGATTTGAAGAGCCGAATTGTACTGCATCGCGATGCTAGCCCCTCCGCCATTCAACAAGAATGGCTTTTTGATGATTTTTTTTCGACAGCGCTAATTGAGGAAGCGGGTCTGCATCCAGATGGGCTCGAGGCCGGCCTTCGAGGCGAAATTTCTGAGATAATGATGAATTTACGTCCCTATGACTATTTCACGCTGGTAAAGCGTGATGGGGTGCCAATGCCTTTGAAATGGGTAGGTGAGGTTACCGCCGAAATTCGAGGAAACCGCGTCTGGATGGGTTTTACTGTGGCTATTGAAGGTCCGGTAGATCTGGGAACCCAGAAATTTTCCTACGCCATTTTTGACCCGACTTACTATATCGAGATGTTTCATGCCGAGGGTGAAACCATACCCTTTGATGGACGTGCTCCGGCTGGTTGCGGCACTGAAATTGAACAGCCAAACCCATCTGCTGATGCCATCGCCCTATCCCAATCACCAAGTCTCGATGCTAACCCCGATAACACTATAGGCCGCTTATTTGCAGAAACCGTCCATGTGAAGTGCCAATGAACCGCAACAGGATCTTCGCACTATCTGCTGCTGGTCTGATAAGTCTGGCGGGCATCTATCTCTGGCAGGCACCTGCCATAAATGTTGCCTGGTCGGAATATCTTTTGACAGTGCAGACTGCGCAGCGCGTTTTGCATCAAAACTTATCGGGCGCATTACGAAACATCCAGGTCGGAGGCGTCGGCGCGTCCTCAACACTAATAGCACTAAGTTTTTTTTATGGTGTGTTTCATGCGGCTGGTCCAGGGCATGGCAAGGTCGTGATCTCGACCTATCTGCTCTCGCATGAAAGCCAACTACGCCGTGGGATACTCTTGTCCTTCGCTGCCGCGATAGTTCAAGGGCTGTCAGCGATTGCAATTGTGACAAGTGCTGTGTGGCTGCTAGATTTTTCGATGCGCAAGACACTCAAAATGGCAAGTGATTTTGAGGTGGTCAGCTTTGCTCTGATCACGCTTGTTGGGCTGCTGATAATTGGCACACGTCTGTGGCGTTTGCGCAAATCTCTCCTGACTGCGACAGCCGAAGGCCATCAACATGCAAGCGCAGCTTGTGATCATTCGCATGGACCAAGTGCAGGTGATCTCGATACTGAACTTTCGCTTCGTACTTTTATTGGCATCATTTTGTCAATTGGTATCCGGCCCTGTTCAGGTGCAGTGATTGTTCTGCTTCTCGCATATTCACTTGATCTTGGGGTGGCTGGGTTGTTTGCGGTGCTGGCAATGTCGATTGGCACAGCGCTCACCATCACGCTCCTCGCTATTCTTTCAGTTTATCTGAGACAATTTGCACGAAGAGTGTTAAGAATATTGCCTGATAGCGCCGTCGCCAGCACCCGGGTCCTGGATGTGATCGGACTTATTGGTGGAGGAACCATCTTCATTTTTGGTTTGCTCCTTCTTAACGCGGCGCTGTTGGCGCCTGCACACCCATTTCGGTAAAATCTCTATCAGCTTACTGCGATTACGTAATACTGGATAATTGCGACTAAAACGGTATGAAGGCGCGTATGACGGGTAGGAGGGCCAGAAATTTCTGCATGAGCCCTGTCAGAGTCATGCCAAAGCGCGGCAGCACATAGATAACGATTAACGCGCAGATGATACCCAAAATTACAAGAGGTATCAGGCTTTTGGGTTTTCGGTCTTTGGTGCCTTCTGGTCGCAATTCTTCAGATTGGTTACCAGAAAATAAGCGAACCAACACAAAGGCGGCTGCAGCAGCAACTGTTATTATGAGTATTAACTTGATCAACACCTCTAACCGTACCCTTCCTAACTGCAAGCTGGCATGAAGTAAAGCTGCGGTCGTAATTCATTGTTGCCATTGATAACCCAACCCAGCGGTTCATGGTTGATCAAGTGATAATAATTAACGTCCTCTAACGACCGCGTGAAGTGAGCCAGCCCTCGGCACCAGTTTTAACAAAGCTGCCACAGTTCAACTCGCGAAAAGCCTCCTGCAACTCCGCTCGCGTGTTCATAACAATTGGCCCATGCCAAGCTACTGGTTCTCGCAACGGGGCGCCTGAAATTAGCAGAAAGCGAACACCTTCCTCACCAGCAATCACCTCAACCTCATCGCCGTCGCCGAACAGCACGAGGGTGCGGTTGCCTGACTGGTCGCGGATTTTCAGCTCCTTGCCGCCATATTCTTTTTCAACATTCACACCAAATGGTTTCGCCGCATTACCAAAGCTAGCACTTCCTTCGAAAACATAAGCAAAGCCCTGCCGCCGTGTATCGAAGGGAAACTTTTTGTGTATATTTGCTGGCAGCGCGATATCGAGATAGGCGGGTTCAGTTTCGATGCCATCAATAGGGCCTCTATAGCCCCTGTAGTCGCCGGCGATCACCCGAACATGCGTGCCGTCATCGTCGGCCAGACTGACAATATCGCACGCTTTAACATCTTGGTAGCGCGGAGTGCACATCTTAAGATCGCGTGGCAGATTGGCCCATAGCTGAAAGCCATGCATCTGGCCGGCTGCGTTGCCTCTTGGCATTTCCTGATGGATAATACCGGAACCTGCAGTCATCCACTGCACATCGCCATCACTCAGTGTTCCGTTATTGCCAAGTGAGTCCGAGTGCTCAACGCTTCCTTTTAGGATATACGTTATTGTCTCGATGCCGCGGTGCGGATGCCAGGGAAAACCTTGTTCATAAGCTGCGGGATCATCATTGCGGAAATCATCCATCATTAGAAACGGATCGAATGGTTTGGTCTCGCCAAACCCAAAAACACGGTGCAGATACACCCCGGCTCCTTCCATTGTAGGAGTGGCTATACTACTTTTTGCAACAGGGCGGATTGACAAGACCGGTTCTCCTATTTTCTTACCTTTGAAATGGTTGGTGTCTCCGGCAATCACAACCCCCTGGAGTTTAACAATGGAGATCTTTTTTTTGCCGCTTAGTTGTACGGCGGTGATGGTGGCATTATTTAAATTCAGGGACCGCTTTTTTTTGGAATACGAACCGTGTCAGCAATCCACAGGCTCGACGAAAATGAGATCAGTGAAGTCATCGAGATGGCGCTCTCGGATCACACCAGTTTTGCACAGATCGAGTCTCTTTACGGATTACGGGACAACGAAGTAAAGGTGTTGATGCGCAAACACCTAAGGCGTGGCAGTTACGAGGCATGGCGACGGCGCGTGCGCGTCTTTTCGGACCGCCGTGCCAAATACAAATAAGAAGCCTAGTCTGACCCTATTCTAGCTTGCAAAAACCAATCTGATCATCAAACTGATGCCAATAATTAACAACATGCTGCCCAGCGCGCGGTTGAAAATATGCAGCTTTGTCACCAACACATCGCGAAGTACCTGACCGCTTAGTGCAATGACGATAAAGATATAAGTTAAAGCATCAATAAAACCGGCAAGTGTGGCCATGCTGATATGCAAACTGAGAGACTGTCCTTCTGCAAAAAACTGACTGAATAGAGAGGCAAAGAAGGCGGCAATCTTTGGATTAAATGCGGCAATTGCAAAGCCGCTTATGAAAGTGGTCGTAATGTTATTACAGGCCGCCGTCATCTCTGACGGGCATTTGGGTGAGAGCGACAGCAGAAAAAGACGCCCGCCTAGCCAGATCAGCAGACAGGCTCCAAAGAACTGAAGTGCATAGAACACCGCAGCATAATGAGTAATAACGTATGACAGACTGGTTGCCGCAACAAAGGCATATGCAAAAACGCCAAGTCCATGGCCGATTGCTGCAGCTACACCACCTGCACGCCCCCCAGTCTGAGTAGCCGAAAGTATAACGGCAAGGCTTGGCCCTGGAGAGGCAGCGCCTAGAATACAGACAACGATCAGGGATAGCCAATCTGTAACACTCATAACCATCATCTTATATTAGAGTTAGGCAGCTAGCACCTTTCTTTTTTTAGGCCTTCTGGCTAAGAGAGTGCTTATCTTAAACCACATCGACCCAATCGGATGCACTTTGGTTAAGTGCAGGAAAAGTCTTTTGCTTAAAACTGACTCGACGCCATTTAAATCATCTGCGACAAATTGTCATACCACAAACAGCGTTTAACGGAGCCGTTAACATGGATGATAAAGTTTACGCTTCAATGCGTATGACCGAGTCTGTCACTCGGCAGGACAGCCGTTTTGATCAAGTCCGCTTTACCAACTCGATTTCTAAAACCAGTCGTCGACGCCAATGTTTTAATCTGCGTGGGTTGATGTTGTTACCTATTATTGCGATTGGCCTTGTGCTTTTTTTGCCCTGACAGCAGGCGGGGTAATAATCGCTCAAGCACCCCTGTTTCTTCCTCCGCTATCATGGTTTGCGCGGTGAATTGCTGGCGGCTGGCTTGGAACCCAAAAACATAAGATCAGGCTTAAGAGAGCGCCAGGATGCAGAAACTGATAATTGACACAGACCCTGGACAGGACGACGCTGTTGCCATTCTGCTTGCGCTTGCCAGTCCGGAGTTTGATCTTCTTGGCATTACTACAGTTGCTGGCAATGTGCCTCTCAATCTGACTACGGTCAACGCGCGAAAGATCTGTGATCTTGCCGGGCGAACTGACTGTCTGGTATTTGCCGGTCAGGACAGGCCAATGGCGCGCCCCCTGGTAACTGCCGAGCACGTGCATGGTCGAACCGGCCTTGATGGTACTGATATACCGCCGCCTCAGACACCGCTTCAGGACACCTCTGCGGTAGCGTTCCTGATCGACAGCATCCGTGAAAATCCTGCGGGTGCGGTCACAATTGCCACGCTTGGCCCTTTGACCAATCTTGGTTTGGCTTTAAAAAAAGCACCCGAGATCGCCTCCCAGATTGGGCAGGTGGTGATGATGGGTGGCGGATTTTTTGAGGGCGGCAATATTACAGTTGCAGCTGAGTTTAATATTTTTGTCGATCCAGAGGCTGCCGACATAATCTTTCGCTCCGGGGTACCGATTGTGATGATGCCTCTCGACGTGACGCACAAAGTGCTGACCCACAAGAAAAGGATCAATAGCTTTGCAGCTCTCGGCAATGAAACTGGGCGACAGGTCGCAAACATGCTCTCCTTCTCAGAGCGATTTGACGAAAACAAATATGGCACTGACGGTGGTCCACTACACGATCCATGCACCATTGCCTGGCTGTTGGAACCTGAGTTATTTTCTGGACGGCATTGCAGTGTTGTTGTTGAAACAAGTTCTGAGCTGACCCTGGGTATGACGGTAATTGATTGGTGGCAGGTGAGTGGCAGGCCTCACAATGCCAATGTTATGCGCGACGTTGATGATGATGGTTTTTTTAAACTTCTGACCGATCGGCTCAGTACTTTACCTTGAGCGCGTGGTTACTAATGCGTTTCATGCAAAGCTAAAAATCAGCGAATAGGTGAGCGAGGAAATCACTGCAACGCCGATAAATACTTCGAGGAATTTTTCAAACAGACGGATTTGCGCGCGGTAGGGATCTACCCTCGGTCCCTTGACAAACTTTTTGATGACTATGTAGAGGATTAACGCAGCTATTGACGCCGTGATTTCAGCGTCTTTTAACTCGGGATTGTCTGGATAGACATAACGATGTACTAAAAGCATGCCAAAGATCAGAAATGGATAGGTCATCTGAGCAGCGCGGCTCTGAAAGCCAAAATAAGACAAGCCGTTGATCATGATTACAATCCTACACTTTAACAATGGGTCTGGACAACATGCAGCGACTAGATATACCTCGGGACCACAATTTAGTCTGCCAGAAAATTAGCATTATTGATATGTAAATCCCCACCTCCTTTACCCTATGGTTGGCTTGGGCTTGCCTGCTACTGTTAACGCAAGGTTGGGTCGTTGATATCACTCCTCAATTGAACTTGAGCGCTTGTCACACTATTTAACGACGTTAGGGAGTCAAGGTTTAAGACACCGTTCTATTGCCGATTTTCAACCAGCTAAAGTGGCCGGCAAAACATTAGAGCCACTATTCACTATGGCTATTTAGCATTGGAATTTCTATGCCACCGATTGTTTCCATCCGCGACCTGCGCAAATCTTACGCTGATGGTGGCGAAGCCCTAAAA
>CACNSW010000048.1 GCA_902623185.1 uncultured SAR116 cluster alpha proteobacterium | reverse complement strand
CATAGTGGGAGGGGGGATCTCAATCACAACGGGAGCAGGGTTAGCTTCGAAATTAGCCAATGATGGATCTGTAGCAGTTGTATTTTTTGGTGATGGTGCAGCAAATCAGGGTGTTCTTGCCGAGGCTTTAAATATTTCGACCTTGTGGCAGCTTCCAGTAATTTTTGTATGTGAAAACAATGGGTTTTCTGAATTTTCACCTACTAATACAGTTACTGCTGGCAAAATCGTCGACCGCGGAAAACCTTACGGCACAGCTTGTGAAACAGTTGACGGCAATGATGTTATTGCGGTTTGGCAGTGCGCGGAAAGAGCAAAATTAAGAGCTTTGAGAGGTGATGGTCCAACATTAATCGAAGCTCACACTTACAGGCAAAGAGGCCATGTCGAAGCTGAGGCCACTTTCCTCAGCAAAAAATATCGTGATAGCCAAGAGATAGAGAATTGGGTTTCTAAGGATCCGATCACGTTGTTTGAAAAGAGAATTGTTGATGCAGGTCAGGCAAAAATAGAGGACTTGCAAATTATTACCAAAGCCATAGAGGCGGAGGTAAATGAAGCAATAGAGTTTGCAGAGGAATCGCCCTACCCTGACCCGGGGGGAAATGAGCAACAGTATATGTTTACTTGAGGTGGGTATGGCAAAGAAACGAATGATACAAGCTATTAATGAGGCACTCGATGGAGAAATGCAACGGGACCATAAACTTATTTTGTTTGGCGAAGACGTAGAAATAAGTCTGTTTGGTGACACAAAAGGCCTAGTGGATAAATATGGCACTGACAGAATACGTAACACTCCTATTTCAGAAACTGTAATGAGTGGCATGGCTGTAGGTGCAGCAGCAGCAGGCTTTAACGTTATATGCCACATGATGTTTGGAAATTTCATGTACACCGGGTTTGACAGTATAGCTAATCAAGCGTCAAAGCTTCGATATATGACTGCTGGCCAAATTTCACTTCCAATAGTTTACATGAGTGTTTTTGGCGGTGGTCGCTCGGCCGCTGCACAACATTCAGATGCTATGCACCCCATGTTCATGAATTTGGGTGGAATAAAGGTTGTGACCCCTTCCTCACCAATGGATGCTGCGGGGCTACTTCGTGCATCAATCCGTGATCCTAATCCCGTTGTTTATTTACAGGCAGCTGGACGAGGTGGAGAATTAGGGGAGGTACCAGATGAAGAGTTTGTTATCGAACTCGGCAAAGCAGCTAGGCTGAGGAATGGTGAAGATTTAACGATCGTGGCTATCGGTGCGATGGTCCGGCCTGCGTTGCGGTCAGTGGATTTTCACACAACAAAGGGTGTGAGCATTGAATTAATTGACCCACGAACACTGGTGCCTCTTGATAAGGAAATGATTTTTAAATCTGTCAGAAAAACCGGACGTCTAATAATTGTTGATGAGGCTCGCGACACTTGCTCTGCGGCGTCACATATCGCCTCATTGTGTGCTGAAGAATGCTTTTCAGCATTAAAGGCCCCTATAAAACGGGTTACTGTGAATGATATAGCCATTCCATACTCCCCACCTCTTGAAAAAAATGTGTTACCAAATGAAGAACGCATCAATAACGCAGTGTCAGAGGTTTTGGAGTTTGTCTAGTTGCGATTGGTAGGGATATGATAGTTGATCTTAAATTGCCCAGAATTTCTATGAATATGGAAGAGGGAACAATTGTAAAATGGTTGGTTGCACCGGATGAGCCTTTTTCTGAAGGTGAGACCCTCTATGAAGTTGAAACGGAGAAGGTTACGAGTGAGTTTGAAGCCCCATGCAGTGGAAAAATGATTCAGCATTTTGTTGCGGAGGGAGAAAACGTCGCAGTCGGTGATAAAGTTTGTAAGATTGAAAAAGTTGATTAGCAATAGCCCTAATTTTTTTCGACCGTCATACTGTTTCGAGGTAGAAAGCTTGGCGATATTAGGATGCAATATTTGAAAAGAAAAACAAATTTAAATTAATAAATTCAATTATTTATATTATTTCGTCAGTATCTTCACCGACCATCCAGGACATCGCGGTACCCCCATCAACCGGTAAAACATGACCTGTTATGTAACTAGATTTGTCACTCATCAAAAAAGCAACTGCACTACTAATTTCATCAGGTGTTGCCCAGCGGCCGACAGGCGTTCTTTCAGAAATCTTTTCCGCGTCAATAATCCCTTTAGTAACTCTATCTTTTAGGGTTTTTGTGAGAACAAATCCGGGAGCTACCGCGTTAACTGTGATGCCAAACTTGGCTAACTCTGTCGCGAGTCCGCGGGTCATTCCAACTAGTCCAGCTTTAGCTGTGACGTATTCAAGCCTGAATGGGCTGCCAGTAATGCCCATAAGAGAACTCATGTTGACAATTCTTCCATATCCACACTCCTTCATTTTGGGTATCACTATTTTACTCCAAATAAACGCTCCGTTAATGTGAACATCTATCATTTCTTTGAAATTTTTAATGGAAAGTTGTTCAACTGGCCCTTTTTGTCGCGGCATAATCCCAGCATTATTAAAAAGAAGCACTGGCTGTTCAAATTCAGCGAGTATTTGATCATATGCCGACGCACTTTCATGTTCATTGGTAACGTCCGCGACATAAGATTTACACTCGATATCATGATTGCTCTTAATGACCTCAACAGCTTCTGATAGTTTTTGGTTGTCGCGGTCAACAAGAGCAATTCTGAAGCCAAGTGAAGCAAGTTGTTTTGCGGAGTTGAAACCAATACCGTTTGCCCCACCTGTTATGATTACAGTTTTTTCCATCCGCTCTTCCTGATAATCTGGACCAATATTTTTGCAGTAATCCCGTGCAAAGATTGCTATTTATTATTCAACTTTCCGTCATTGAAAATAATATTTTACCATGTCTTCCGCCTGATCCAGCATGTTTTAGTGCCTGCTTGCAATCCTCTAAATGATAAACTTTTTCAACATTAGAAACCAAGGTTCCATCTAGAAATAATTTGGAAATATCATCAAACGTTCTTTGAAGAAACCCATGAGACTGATCAAAAACTCCATATCTAGCCCAAAAACCGACCAATTTGATTTGCTTAATAATTGCCTGTTCTGGAGTTATCATACAAGGCTCTCCTCCCAGGTATCCATAATTCACTACTGTGCCTCCTGTGGATAAACAGGATGCAACCCGCATTGTTGACTTTCCCCCTATCGCGTCTATTGCTAACTTTACGTCAGCATCTCCTAATTTGTCCCTGACCTCTTGGGCCAATTCATCAGTGTCCAGAAAAACGTGGTCGCCACCCGCTCTTTTTATGTCGTCAAACAGCTCTGTTCGGCGAACAACATTAATTGTTTTTATCCCCTGGGTACGAGCTAGACTTATTAAGTGCGATCCAACCGCTGAATTTGCAGCATTTTGAATGACCCAATCACCTGCTTCAAGCTTTTCATACTTTTTGAGCATTGTCATTGCAGTTGGGGGGTTTGCTTTCATTTGTGCAGCCTGATGAGGATCGATTTCATCAGGCAATCTTATGACCTGATCAGTGGGAATATTTTGATACTCTACCCAATTATGCCGGCTCAGCACTAAAATCACATTACCGCATGACAGTTTATCTACCTCTGACCCAATGCTCCTTATTATACCAACTCCTTCCACCCCTAGGATCGCCGGTAGCGGAGGGCTTGGATACAGGCCTTCGATAGCAAGAAGGTCAGCTGGATTTATTGCTGACGCCAGCATTTGAACATTAATCTCATTAGGTTTTGGGTTGCCTGGGTTAGAGATATCAACGCACTCACAAACCTCGCTTGGATCCCCGTGCTTGCTACACATTATAGCTTTCATGAAGAGTCCCCTTATTTGGGTAACCGGAAGATACTACACTAACTTGATACTATCTTAACTATTGGGTAAAAAATGTAAATTCAGGTTTGATGATGAAAAACTTATGAATTAGTTGACTTGCAAACAAAGATTGTGAATGGGATTATTATGTGTGATTGAACGAGTGCGAGGGAACAAACGGCACAAGTAGTGTTAGAGAAGTTGACACTTAAATCCGTTTAAACAATGCATAAGATTATACGTTATAATGTCATTCAGGGTGATGCTGATGTCAGAAGAGACCGTGGAATTTACTAACGATAAAGACAGCGAACATTTCGATGTTTTAATAGTTGGAGCAGGCCTTTCCGGCGTGGCAGCTGGTGTTTATCTCAACAAATACTGCTCTGGCGAAAATTTTTTGATACTCGAAGCTGAGGAAAGCTATGGCGGAACATGGTGGACACACCGTTCCCCAGGTATTCGTTCAGATAGTGACCTTCACACCTTCGGATATAGTTTTAAACCCTGGGTTGGGCCACCGATTGCCACAGCGGGTGAGATTCTCTCTTACATGGGAGAAGTTATAAAAGAAAATCATTTAGAAAAAAGTATCAGATATAAACATCGGATATTGAAAGCAAATTGGTGTAATGCTGAAAAGAAGTGGTTTATCGAAGCGGAATGTCTCGAGAACAAAGAGCGGAAGCATTTTCGGGTAAACTTTTTATGGATGTGCCAAGGATATTATCGGCATAATGAGGGCTATACGCCTAATTGGGACGGTGTCTCAGATTTTAAAGGTAGGATAGCGCATCCAGAAAATTGGCCAGAAGATTTAGATTATAGAGATAAGAAAGTTGTTGTCATTGGGTCAGGTGCGACTGCTGCGACAGTCGTCCCTGCTATGGCCAGTAGTGCAAAGCACGTTACGATGCTTCAGCGCACGCCAACGTTTTTTCGTACCGGACGTAATGCTATTGAAATTGCTGAAACTCTTCGAGAATTAAATATTGATGAGGCATGGATACATGAAATCACCCGACGCAAGATTATGCATGACCAAACAAAATTCACTGCGCGGTGTCGCTCAGAACCTAAGAAAGTAGCAGATGAATTAATAGGAAATATTAGGGATTTGTTAGGTCCTGATTACGATGTTGAAAAGCATTTTACACCTCCATATAGACCATGGCGTCAACGTATCGCCTTTGTTCCAGACGCGGACTTGTTTAAGTCTATATCAGACGGCAAAGCATCAGTCGTAACTTCGCAAATAGATAAGTTTGTACGCGAGGGGATCCAGCTGGAATCAGGTGAAATTTTGGAAGCTGATGTCATTGTCACCGCCACAGGCTTTAATATGAATGTAATGGGGGACATAGACTTTGCCATTGATAGTGCGCCATTAAATTTTCATGATACCGTAACATACCGGGGAATGATGTTCACGGGTGTGCCTAACTTGGCTTGGGTTTTTGGTTACTTTAGAGGAAGTTGGACGATAAGGAGTGAAATAATCGCAGGGTTCGTCTGCCGGCTTCTCAATCATATGAAAAAGAATGGCGCAAAAAGTGTAGAGCCTGCATTGCGAAAGACAGAACAAGATATGGCCTTGTTTGATTGGATGGATGGCGAAGACTTTAATCCAAATTTTCTTAAAAGGGCCTGCCCAATATTGCCGCGCAGAGGCGATAGTGATGAGTGGAAGCACACACAAGATCACTGGCGTGAACAGACGGAATTTCCTCTGATCGATTTGGACGACGAAGTGTTCATTTACCATGGCATAGATAACTCTCTTAAGGCGGCTGAGTGAAAACTGTGGGCTTTACGCGCACACCCGAGCTGATATTCTGACGGATATTGACCTGATATCTGACTTCAATGAACGCCCGTGGAAATTGGAATCATATTCACTGGTTCATCTCACCCATACATTGAGTGTAGGAGCTCAGAGAATTTGAAAATGGACGAATGTGAACTTAGCCAGATTTGGATTAGGAATCCTGACCAATAATGAGTGCTTATCTGATTGCAGACAAATAATATTTCGGCAGCCCTGTTAAATCAGTTTGTCGAGGTAGCAAAATATGTAAGAACATGAGTGCGAACGAGTTGGATCTAAATGTTTAATTTTCCTAGTCTTAGGGTTTCAAAACATTGAAAGTTAAACAAAACCTACAAACAAAATATTTGTACTACTATAGGTCATCGTGTATGAGCATAGCTTTTATTACGTCACTATCGAGTGGGAGTGGTACCCAACTGTATATATATTCTAAATATCGGAGCTTTTAATGAAGAACCCTGTATCGAGGTACGACGCGATAATTATAGGTGCCGGATTTTCTGGACTTTATCAACTGCATCTTTTACGCGACAAGTTAGATCTGCGGTGCCTCTTGATAGAGGCTGGCGATGGCGTCGGAGGAACTTGGTATTGGAATAGGTACCCAGGGGCAAGATGTGATAGCCCCAGCCATTCGTACTCGTATTACTTTTCCGAAGATCTCCTTAAAAAATGGACCTGGACTGAGCGCTACCCAGGACAACCAGAAATAGAGTCTTATTTGAACTTTGTGGCCGATGAGTTAGGCCTGAGACCCAATATTTGCTTTGGTCAGACAGTAAATCAATGCAAATACATACAAGATCAAAATTATTGGCACATAACAACGGCCGACGGAATTGAGTTTCAAACGAAGTATTTGATTGCTGCAGTTGGATGTTTATCAATGTCAAACAAGCCAGTGATAAAAGGAATTGAAACCTTTACCGGTTCTATTTTTCATACAGGCAACTGGCCGAAGGAAAAAATTAATTTTTTTGGAAAATCGGTTGCGGTTATTGGCACTGGTGCCAGCGCTATACAGGCCATCCCTCTAATAGCTGAGCAAGCAGAAAAACTTACAGTTTTTCAAAGAACTCCAAACTACTCTGTGCCCGCATGCAATCATAAGCTTTCGGCGGAAACTTCAAAAAAATACAAGAAAGATTGGCGCTCTACTCTAGAGATTATGCAAACCTCAAGGAACGGACTTCCCTGGTTGGAAGGAGATCAATCCCTAGACGAGATAGACGAGCCAAGAAGGACAAAGCTTTTGGAGGACGCGTGGAAAAAAGGTGGCTTGGGCTTTAGAGAAGCCTTCAAAGGTACTCTAAGGAATCGAAAGTCGAATAGTATAATGTCAAGGTTTGTAAAAGATAAAATAGCCGAAAAAATTGATAATCCAGAAGTTGCCAAACTCTTAACTGATTTTGATCATCCATTTGCTAGCAAAAGACCCCCATTAGACACAAATTATTTTGAGACCTTTAATAAGAAGAATGTGGCACTAGTAAACCTGAATGAGCAACCCATAAAAAACGCCACACCAAATGGGCTGGTAACTAAAAGCGAAACTTTCAACTTGGATGTTTTAGTTTTGGCCACAGGCTTTGACGCTATGACTGGAGCTATTGAAAAGCTTGGCGTAACTGGTCGATCTGGTACTTCAATCAATGACTTTTGGCAAGATGGCCCCACGACATACCTAGGAGTACATGTGCCGCATTTTCCCAACTTTTTTGTGTTAGCAGGGCCAGGCAGTCCTTCCGTCCTTACGAATATGCCACGATCCATTGAATTCAATGTTGAGTGGGTCGGTGATTGCATCAAATATTTGGAAAATAATGGCTTGAGCTACATTGAGGCGGACCTTTCAGCGTCTGATAAATGGAGTAAAGATAACCAAAAACTTGCTCACGAGACGCTTTTTGTGGACGCGGAGCACTCGTGGTACCTGGGCGCAAATATTCCTGGAAAGCCGAGGCTTTTTTACCCATATGCGGGTGGATTTCCAAGGTATAAAGCCGCGTGCAATGAGGCTAAGTCGCAAGACTATGATGGCTTGATAGTTGGTTAATCAAAAAGCAAGCCACACTGTTCATTTCGTACCTTGAGTGTCGACAGAAATACGCATGCAATTTTAGCATTTGATGTAATGTTCTGAAATATTCTTAGTGATTTGCAAGGGTTTTTGCTACCAAGTGGGCGTGTGAATTTTCACTTTTGGTATGTTCTTTTCAAGATCAAACGCCGCTTGCAAAATTATATCCTCCCGAAAGCGCGGTCCTGCGAATTGAATGCCGATTGGTCTTCCGTTAGCAAACCCCGTTGCAACAGATAACGCTGGAATATTGATCACTGGTAACGCTCGTTGTGTAAGTTGGGCTTCGTAAACTTCTCTGAACGTGTCTGGAGATTCAACGTCTCTTTGTTGGTTGAATGGTAGTTGCGCCGAAACAGGGCAAATAAGTGCAGCATAATTCTGAAAAAATTGATCCCAGATGCGCATTAGTTTTAATCTTCTTTGAAGGGCATCCATCAATGTTTGAAAATTAATCTGGCCTGCAATTTCGCTCATCTGTTCGAAAACAAATTTTGAATTGGGCTCATTCTCTGCTTCTATCAGGCTGGCTTGACCGTACTGCATGTCTGCCATCCAAAGTACCGCATTAACCTCAGCGGCTTCCCGCATTGGCGGGCACTCTACTTCATCAACTATCCATCCTTCCTCCCTCAACTTATCTGCTGCGTTGTATAATTCTTTGACTACTTCTTCACAGACATTGAGCCCATCTGGCGCAACCGCAAGAGCAGCTTTTTTTGGAAAATTTGATTCTTTCGCTCCCCTAAAAATTTGCCACGGGTCTTTATATGTCCATTCTGACATAACCTGTAATGATATTTGCAAATCTTTTATATTCTGGCAATTGGCCCCGAAACTGCCATTAATTGAGCGCCGATGTATCTGTCGGTTCCGCTGGAGTTATTAAATGGAGTTTTACCCATTGTTGGTCTCAACCCATGCACGCCGCAAGCATAGGCAGGGTAACGTATGGAGCCAGCTATATCAGTAGCGTGAGCAACAGGGCAGATGCCGGCAGCCACAGTTGCTGAAGCACCCCCTGACGAGCCACCAGGGGTAATGTTCTTGTCAGTAGGATTTAGCGTTTGTCCATAAAGATTATTGTCTGTAAACCATCGAGTAGCAAATGCTGGGCTGTTAGTTCGTCCAATAATCACAGCGTCGGCGTTTCTAAAATTTTTAATTAAAGGGCTATCCTCTTTTGCTATGTTATTTCGTTGTCTGCAAAGCCCAAAAGAAGTTATAAAATCGCGCTGGTCCGTAACGATCTTTATCGTCAAAGGAACACCGGCCATGGGCCCCAGCTTTTCGCCTTTTGAGATGCGATTATCTATGGTTTTTGCTTCAGAGATTGCTTGCTGGTGACATGTTTCCACCACTGCGTTTATTTTTGGATTTACCTCGTCTAGACGCCTTAAGTGAGCCATTGTAACCTCAACGGCAGAGACCTTTTGTTCGGAAA
>CACNSW010000047.1 GCA_902623185.1 uncultured SAR116 cluster alpha proteobacterium | reverse complement strand
ACAAAATCGCTTAACTTTACCCCGGGGAGCGATGTTGCCCTACTAAATGCAATGATCAATGTGATCATTAGCGAAAAGCTTTATGATGCCGCCTACGTGCGCGATCACACCGAAGGCTTTGCTGAACTTAAAAATCGAACTACCAACACAACACCAGAAGCAATGGCGCCCATCTGTGGCATTGAGCCCGACATAATTCGCGAGGTTGCGCGTGGCTACGCGACTGCAAATGGAGCAATGATTTTCTGGGGGATGGGCGTATCTCAACACACTCATGGCACTGATAACTCGCGCTGTTTGATCTCACTGGCTCTCTTAACCGGCAATGTTGGCAAGGCAGGTTCGGGACTGCACCCACTGCGCGGCCAGAATAATGTTCAAGGCACTTCAGATGCTGGGCTAATCCCAATGTTCTTTCCTGATTACAAACCTGTTGGTGATGATGAAATCAGAGGAAAATATGAGGAACTGTGGGGAACCAAACTTAATCCCAACAAGGGTCTGACAGTCGTTGAGATCACAGATGCAGCGTATGAAGGTAAAATAAAAGCAATGTATATTATGGGGGAAAACCCAGCTATGTCTGATCCCAACCAGGCCCACGCTCGTGAGGCCCTCGCAAATCTGGAGCTTTTGGTTGTTCAAGACATCTTCATGACAGAAACGGCAGCCTTTGCCGATGTAATTCTACCCGCCTCGGCCTTCCCAGAGAAGAATGGAACATTTACCAACACTGACAGACGTGTACAGATAGGACGGCAAGCAGTAGCCCCCCCAGGTGAGGCGAAGCAGGATTGGTGGATCATTCAGGAAATAGCAAACCGCATGGGTCAAAACTGGAAATACAAACACGCTCGCGATATATTTGGTGAGATGCGGTTAGTGATGCCATCCCTCACTGGTATTTCCTGGGCCAGACTTGAAGCCGAAGATGCGGTTACCTATCCCTGCGCGGACGAGACCAAAGATTTACTTTCAATGAAACTAATTATGGTGCCTAAAAGGACAACAAAGGATGAACCAACAGTCAGCCAGTAGATAATTTCACCATACACCACGCCTGAAATTGGAACCGGGTGCTTTCTGGGGTCTCTCATTTTATTTCCTTACATTATGGGTATATTAACGCCGGTTAGTGTCTCAAGTCCTCTACCGATTAATTTCAAGCTTGAAGCCAGCAGCATGGTTATAAGAATATTTCGAACGATTGAGGCCTTTACCGAAGCCAATATGTGCGCGCCGATAATACCCCCGACAACCTGGCCTAGCATCCAAGGTGCTGCCACCACCCCAATCAATGCCCCCGCGTTAATATAGGGCCAAATGGCTGCGGCGTTTCCGAGTGCTAGTAAAACACCACTAGACGCTGTTGAAACCTTGAGCGGGATACTCATAACCAAATTGAGCACCGGCACAACTGCCCATCCACCGCCAAGCCCAAAAAAACCGCCAGTGAAGCCAACGACTACGAACAGAAATACAGCCATCTTTATGTGGATAGCTTTGTAACTAATGGTAGATTTCAAGGAATCTTCCCAGTAGCTGTGACGAAGCTTTAGTCGCATTGCAAGGTTATCTTTTGGCCGTGCGGCAGGATATTCCATGTTTTTGCCGCCAAAGATAAACATGACTGCAATAAAAATAAGGAGAAGGCCCAGTAAGAGTCGTACAATAGCGTCCGAAGTTTCACCAAGATGTTTAGCTAAATATATTGCGGATAAGGAACCAAGCATGCCCCCAATGATAATTGGAAGAGCACCTAAAAATACAAGTTTTACGTCTGCTAAACCCTTACGCATCAAGGGGCCTGTGGATACGAGGCCACTAAACATTGCAACAACCAGGCCTGTCGATCGAATGATCAAGGTATCAATTGAGGTAAAAGCGAGTAATATAGGAGTGAAAATGACGCCGCCACCCACGCCAGCAATGACGGCTATCACTGCGATAAGGACACTGAACAAAAAAGAGAGCACGATTAGATCTATACTTGAAAAGTGGCCAATAGACTCTAAGGAAGACAAATTGATTTGAGTTTCGATAAATAAATAGCAAGCAAAAGTTGCTACGATTAGCGTTAATAGCTCTGGAAGACTCTTTATATTTTTCATTTTTTGGTTTGGAGCGTTATCTCCAGCCCCCAGCATTTTAATTTTTCAATTGGTTTGACTGCCTTTAATAGCAAGTGAATATTTAAATTTTCCGTCAAGCATTAGTATGGCCATAATACCAGCAACCACCAAAAGATTGATGTTCAGAACAACCCCTCGATATGCCCCTGTTCATTCAACATGATTGCCTCAGCAGACGGAATGCGCGGCAGGCCGGGCATAGTCATGATTTCCCCACAGATTGCAACGATAAACCCAGCACCGGCTGACAATCTAACCTCACGGATTGGAATGCTATGGCCGGTTGGCGCGCCGCGCAATGTTGGATCCGCGGTGAAACTATATTGGGTTTTTGCCATGCAGACAGGCAGATCACCATATCCCTGATCTTCCCATTGCTTAAGTTGATCACGGATCTGTTGATCAGCAAGCACCTCATTCGCACGGTAGATTTGCTTTGCAATAGTCTCGATCTTTTCAAGAAGTGGCATATCATCAGGATATATCGGCATGAAGCTTGCCATATTTGCATCGGCGACCTCAGCCACACGAGTGGCTAGTTCCATAGCACCCTTGGAGCCATGCTCCCAATGGCGCGAGACAATAGCTTCTGCGCCCTGATCGGCTACATAGGCCTTTAGCGCCTCAACCTCGGTATCCGTGTCAGTGATAAAATGATTCACAGCGACCACTACCGGAACACCAAAGGATTTCATGTTTTCAATATGGCGGCCAAGGTTCGGACAACCCGCCTGAACCGCAGCAACATTTTCTGCGCCGAGATCAGCCTTGGATACACCACCATTCATCTTCATCGCCCGCACGGTTGCCACTAGAACAACTACGCTGGGTGCAAGTCCTGCTTTGCGGCACTTAATATTCATGAATTTTTCGGCACCTAAATCAGCGCCAAAACCGGCCTCAGTAACAACATAATCAGCCAGCTTCAACGCAGTTGTTGTAGCCATCACAGAATTACAACCATGGGCAATATTGGCAAAAGGGCCTCCATGCACAAACGCAGGGTTATTTTCCAATGTTTGCACCAAATTTGGCTGTAATGCCTGGCTTAGCAAAACAGTCATCGCTCCATCAGCCTTGATATCGCGGCAATAGACCGGAGTACGATCACGACGGTAAGCAACGATGATGTTACCTAGTCGCTTTTGAAGATCCACAATGTCCAGCGCAAGGCAGAGAATGGCCATGACCTCGGAGGCAACAGTGATGTCAAAGCCGGCCTGCCTTGGGAATCCATTGGAAACCCCACCAAGGCTTGTCACAATATCACGGAGCGCGCGGTCGTTCATATCTACAACACGGCGCCACGTGACACGCCGTTGGTCGATCTCTAGCTCGTTGCCCCAGTAAATATGGTTGTCAATCATCGCTGAGAGCAGATTATGCGCTGAAGTAATGGCATGAAAATCTCCAGTAAAATGAAGGTTCATCTCCTCCATTGGAACAACCTGGGCATAACCGCCTCCAGCGGCGCCACCTTTCATGCCAAAACAGGGGCCAAGAGACGCTTCACGGATGCAGATCATCGCCTTCTTACCAAGCGCGTTCAAACCATCTCCAAGACCCACAGTCGTTGTTGTCTTGCCCTCACCGGCGGGCGTTGGATTGATGGCTGTAACAAGAATCAGCTTACCATCCTTGTGATTGCGTTGAGCCTCGATGAATTCGGCGGAAATTTTTGCCTTGTCATGACCGAATGGCAACAACTCCTTCTCTGGAATGTCCAGTTTCGCGCCAATCTGCTGAATTGGTAGCATGCTCGCTTCACGCGCAATTTCGATGTCTGACTTGTAGCTCATAAATTTAATCTCTAAACAAAATTAGGGTAAGATTTTTTCACGGGTCTTTAGGAAGGAAAATCAATTCTCAACGATTCTCCAAACCCAAAAAGCGGCCCTGTTTCTATCAAAGAGCGTTGGCGATTAATGCTACCCTAACTCTTCTAGTTTGCGTTCCCATTTCATTTCTTTTGCAAATTTGCGCAACTCGTCCTCGGGCATTTTAATTGTGTTCTCTGGCCCTGGATAATTTCGGGTTTTAACGTCATCCATGTAACGAGTTATCACGTCTTCCATGATTGGGATTAGATCCGTGTATATTCGTGAGTGTTTTGGCACATGCTCTTCCCAAAGATGGAAAAGGTCAGAGGAAATAATATGGACCCCATCTGCGCAGTTGCCTGCCCCAAGGCTAATGACCGGCACAGGCAGGATTTCTGCAAGATATTCTGCGACCTCTGATGTTGTCACTTCACAAAGAATTGAGAAACAACCGGCGTCGTACATAGCTTTTGCGTCGTCAATTAATTCCTTGGCCCGGTCTGCAGTTTTGCCTTGGGCTATAAAACCTCCGAGCTGCGGCATACGCATTGGTGTTATACCAATATGTCCTTGAACTGGAATGCCTGCGCTCACTATGGCTTCAATGGCAGGAACGTGGTGGCGATTACCCTCACATTTCATGACCTCGGCATTCGCTTCATGAACAAAGCGTCCGGCATTTTCGACGGCTTGTTCTTTTGATACGTGAAAACTCCAGTATGGCATATCAACCATTCTCAGACCATACTGAGAACCTCTGTCGATTGCTTTTGACATCATCATGACTTCGTCAAAACTCACGGAGGTTGTACTTTGGTGGCCAAATAAAATCATGCCACCAGTGTCAGACACGCAAAGGATATCCATACCCAAGCGATCAGCGATAACAGCGGTCCGGTAATCATAAGCTGCAAGCTGTGTGATAGGCTCGCCAGCCTCCATTTTTTTTAGTAGCGTTTTGTACGTTACTTTTTTACGAGGTTTTGAATCCGCCATTTTACTTCCTCCCTAGCAGCAAATCATTAGTTCGCACACACACGAACCACCTTTCCGTCCCACTGTAGAAGCAAAAAAGCCTACTAATAAAATCTGTTTTAGCTATTAGTGTTTCTACGAGAGCTATTTAGCAGTGAATTGTTGAGTTTAAAGCTTAGATTACAACAGAAATCGTCATAGCTATTCCTATCAAAGCCAAAATGAAGGCAACACCTTTTTTAATTTGTGACGTTGGAATACCTTTGATCCAAATTCCTCCGCAATAAGTGCCAAAGGCGATACCCGTGGCAAGTGGGATTGCAATGTATAAATTGAGAATACCACTCCAGCTATTTCCAATTGTCGCAAATATCGAAATAGGTAGTTGAATAGATTGTGCCAAACCAATAGCGATTGTTATTGGGACTGAAAACCAAAGCATTAGTGGAATAAGGACTAATGGGCCGCCAGTTCCGCTTAGTGCGGAGAGGAAGCCAGTTGCAGAACCAATAAAAATCAATTTCCCTTTACCGATTACAATTGCGTGGTTATCGGAATTAGTTTGCTGGTGAAGAAATTCTCTCGCGGCAGAAGCTAGAGTTAACAAAGCAATTAATAACGTCAACATTTCTTTGCTGACGCTTGATAACAACAATGATCCACATAAAGTCGAAGGCGCCGCACCAATCCAAATGAATTTTATCTCTCGCCAAGAGATTATTTTCCGTTTTGCGTAAATTAATGTTCCGACAAGGCCTGAAACTAAAAAAGCAAAGATGCTAGCAGCGATGCTCTGATATATATCTATTTCAAGTGCGAAGACCAGCAATGGTACTAAAATAACGCCACCGATTCCAATCGCGCCAATCAACAAGCCCGATAACAGGCCGCACGCTAGATAAGAAAGCAGGTCTATGGATAAGATTTCCAAGACTCACTGCACCTCCAAAAAATTCATTTGCTGCAGACACCCACATGGTGCTGTTAAATCATTTCAATACAGGACTCTAACAGATCCTGTATTGGTCATTTGGTAGCTTCTAGTCTATTTTAGGCTTTGCCTATGATATTGACATTCATTGATTGATGCGTGCTATCCTGCGAAGTGTAGGCGAGTTAGCTAGTCTTGTCATGACAAACGTTTGATTTTTGAGGCTGTAATCTAAACTTTGCATTGGAGTGATATGTGATTTACCGATTATGTTTGGGAGTTAATCGTGTTTCTGAGGCAACTTGAATATTTGATTGCAGTGATAGAAGAGGATCATTTCGGTCGAGCTGCTGAAAGATGCAATGTAAAACAGCCCAGCTTGTCGAATGGCATTAAACAACTTGAGAGAGAACTTGGAATTACTCTATTCAAGCGCGGCCGGGGACAGCGTTTATATGGCATCACGGAAGAAGGGCAAAAAGTATCGAAATGGGCACGCCTAATCCTCGCTAATTGTAATGCTATGCATGATGACATAGGGGATATGAAACACAATCTTCAAGGTCGGTTGAGGATTGGAGCCATGCCGTCCATGTCGCCCGTGCTGCCAATCATATTGCAGAGGATTAGATCGGCTTATCCGGGTGTTTCGGTTGACGTTCATTTTGTCGGTAACGATGAGTTGAAAGTTAGTTTAGACAAGTATGCCCTTGATTGCGCTATCACCTACAGTGATCATGAAGATGAGATGTCTTGGTGTAATGCGCAGCCAATATTTGAAGAAAGCTGGAGTTTGCTGGTTCCTGACTCATATGAATTTGAGAATCTTGAGGAAATTTCTTGGAAAGATGCGTCGAAGTTGCCTTTCGCTATGCTGCGTTCTTCTATGCACGAACGTCGATTGGTCGATAATATTTTTAGACGTTTAGGGTGTCAGGTTGTTCCAAAAATTGAATCTGAATCGATATTACATCTTATGTTCCAAACACAATATACTGAACTATGTACGATCATACCCACTCATTTCACACGCATGCCGGGGTTGCTAGACGGAACAAAAGCTCTTTTATTGAAGGAGCCCTCGGTAGAAAAAACCGTGTCTTTATTTTGGGTTAAAACTGACAACATAATGCCAATGCCTCGCATAGCCGAAAAAATTGCAAAATCATTGGCTGAGACACGTGAATTACAAAAATATCTTTACTAAATCTAGTTATTTAAAAGGCAAGTAGTTCTCTGTAAATATTTTTCAAAAGACATTTACTTAAACAAATGGCGGCATCAAGCCGCCACCTTTTATAAGTTTTGTATTAGGCTATTCCGCTGCTTGCACGTTGTCTTGTAGCAGAGTCAGAGGGTTCATAGGGTTAACACCAAGAAATTTACCCCATGCTTCATAATAGTGTCTCATTCCAACTTCGTCATGGATGGTGGAATTTTCGTGGCGACCGTGAAGAATGTTGCGTGTTTCTGTTCCTTCCCTCATCGTCGTACCCTGTCCTGCAACGCCGATCAGATCTTCATGCAAATTCCTGCCAAAGGGACCCCAAATTGAGTTATGGGCTTTCACCCGAGTTGATCGTTCTTCTGGCGTGTCTTTTTTCAGTCCATAACCGCGAAACTCAATAAGAACACGATTTGGCCCTAGCGGGGTTACGATGTCGCTCCTATAGGCATTGCCTCTTAGGTTAAAATTATAGCCTGGAAATAAATCCACCATGTACCATTGATTAGGTGGAAGATTAGGGAATGACAATTCGCCACGATCTTCGAACCCTTCATATTCTTCGTAATTGACTGTGAAGCTGCTGACGTTCACATGCCCATTATCAAACGGTATATTTTTCCGCGCGAAATATTCATCATTAAACCCTGACACGCGGTTAAAATAGTGCATGAAATCATGATAAAATTCACTATTTGTGTCGTGCCACAGTTTGTAATTAGTGTCGATCACAGCCTTATGATAGTGAAACACGTCCATTTCTTCTGCATCAATGGCGTCAGCGATACAGTCAAAAGCTCCGCACGTCCATTCTTCAACGCTTTGGCTTGGATTGGGGTCAAGGGTTGTCCATACCATACCGCCGTGTTTGATTTCACTGTGCAACTCTTGCAACCCATCGGTATCTAGTCCATTGCCGGCTGGGCGATCAATTGAGGGACAAAGATAAACGTGCACGCTGCCGGACCGGTTCACCGCCACAACGTTTTTGTGCGCAATTTGCGTAGAGCGAAAATCTCCATCATTGGACATCTCACTCATGTGGCACATTGGAACCCAAACTTTTGAGAAAATATGCTCAATCTCTTGCTCATAAATGCCATAATTATTGTAGCATTCGCTCGAGATGTACTCAACTTTTGGTGTACTCAACCAATTTTTGTGATTTCTAGGCGCCATACAACGTCTCCACTTCTATCAAACACACCTAAATATCTCATGATAGCGAATTGTTCACAAGTAAAAATGACTAGATCGTTGAATCTGTTATTTCCTTTGTTAAACCTCAATTCTGGGTACCAATAAATTGGCTAATAGCCAGAAGCTAATAAGGTAAACGTGCAAAACAAACACCATAGTTTCTAGAAATTAAACAAAAAGGCGACGAGGTCTATGGTGGTTGGAGATTGTATGGATTGATTTATCGTTGCTACACTAAAAATGCATACAATTTATTCACTAATTCGTCCTGAGTGATCGCTTCTCTGATGATCGACTCGAGAGAAATCAAACATGCAGGGTTGTAATCCAAAACATGGTTTTTTGAGCCGTTCGCTTGATCACTCGATTTAGTAAAAAAAAAGGGGGCTTGACGTAAATTGTCACCGGCACTAAGCCCAACTGTGATTTTTTGATTGTTGTCACTGTTTGGAGTATTGCTCAAAATCAAGGTGAAGGTCTCTGGCTCTAAAACGATTTTATGTGGATCATTCGTTATTTTGTTATTGCGTTTCAATTGGTCTGCTAGCCCTTCAAGGACGGGAATTGTATTATCTACACAGTCTTTCAGAGCTGTGAGTTCTTTTTTGTATAGTGACGCTTTGTGATCCTGCGTGTCTCCCATTAACATATTTTTTGAATCGAATGGTAAAGATGTTGAGAAAGTCTCAGGATCAATGCCCCTGTGCAGTAATTCCACTAGGTACCAAGCCTCCACAAAGGCAGGAGTTTTTTCATCAAGCCAAAAACTGTGTGGCACTTTTTGTTTTTTTTCACAAAAATAAAGCTCTAATTCAGATAAATTTATTCCTATTTGGATATAGTCATCAAATGCTTGCGTTCTGAAATCAGCAGTTTTTTCTTCCCATGATAGGTGTAGATGAGAATTCTCTGGCATTGGTTCAGCGAAACTATGAGCAGCACGTGCCATCCAAAAAAGTGCATTGTGAGCTTCAACACGTGCATCACGGTATTGCTTTGTCTGAAATACTTCGATTTTGGGCCAATTATTCAATGAATACAATTTTTTCTCACTATTAATTGAAGCTATTGTGTTGCCTACCAGATGTCATCGTAATCATCGTCAACGTCAAAGAAGGTCTCTTCGTCAATATCTTCATCTTCGTCAAATGTGTATT
>CACNSW010000046.1 GCA_902623185.1 uncultured SAR116 cluster alpha proteobacterium | reverse complement strand
GATATTTTCTAAAGTCTTTGGGTCAAGTGATTGCATTGACAACGCCACACCTTTGTTCAAACCCGCATCAGCGATAATTTTTTGGGTGAGATATGCTCGTTCAGTCGCATTTTTAGTATTTTGTACGGAAAAACCCTGTGGAAAGCCCGTTTCACGTTTAATTTTAGCTACACTTTTAGCTATATCCACATCACGCTTTTGTATTCCAAAATTAGCATCACATACAAAAATATATTCTATTTTTTTTTCAGCCATCCAATTGAGCTCTTGTTCAAGCCGCTCATCTTCAAATTTCGTCACCTTAGCCGCCGTTGCAGATCCCCAGTCACAAAATGTGCACCTAAAGGGACACCCGCGATTGGTTTCCCATAAACCAATCCACTTTTCCTCAGGATTATCTTTTACAAGATTATCGAAAACGCCATTCATGAATGGGGATGGCAATTCAGACAAGTCTCGCATTCGAGGGGTTGCCATAGATGTCTGTAAAATATCACATGCATCAATATAACTGACCCCGGACATATTCTCCCAATTTCGAGAAGGATAAAGTTCAACTAAATTTGTGAATGTTCGTTCGCCCTCATTGTGCACCACTATATCAATGAATTTATTCTCACGTAAAAAAGCCTCTGGCTTATCTGGAACTTGCGGGCCACCAAAAACTACAAGTGTTTCAGGCTTGGTGGCTTTAATCCGCCGCGCCACTTCAAGGGATATCTGTGCGTTCCAGACGTATGTACTTAGCCCAACGATGTCTGCTTCGAGCATCTTATCCACAATTTCTCCGATAGGTGCACGCTTGTAAATGTGGGGCAAAAAAATAAGTTGATCTCGGTTTATGCAATGCTCCAGCAAATAACTTTCCAAGCATGCAATGGAATAAGGCAAGTAGTTTTGCCCAGAGAAGCTATTATTTATCTGTATCAATCCGATTTTTGTCATGCTTGTTTTCACCTATTTAGGCAATCCAATAGAAGTCACATCAGCCAATTTTTTTACTCTTAGAAGTTGGTGGTTAGACGTGCAAATCTCTAACCCTAAAACGCGTTAATAAAGCGATTTTCATATTTTTCGAGCGAGAAAATACATTTACTTACTCTATTTTAAAAGTGCCATTATTTTTTTGCCACCATGTAATTGTTGACGATATACCATCTTCCAGCGAGATTTCAGGACACCAACCGAGATCTGCTTGCGCACGGCTGCAATCAAGACACAAATTGGTTTTTATAGTTGGCATATTAAAATCATGTTTTATCACAACTGATTTTCCAGAGGAGTTTATTATTTGCTTAACGACGTTCAAAACAGTCTCAGATCGCCCATAACCGCAATTATACACCTGATATTGTTTTTCTTGACGAACGAAAACCTTTCTAACAAAAGCAACCAAATCATCCACGTGCAGCAGATCTCGCGCTTCTTCACCTGAGCCCCAAATAGTAATTTCACCGATGGATGTCAGCACTTTTGTAATCGTTGCACCAAAAAAATGACTACGGTTTAAATCAAACTTGTCATGCGGACCGTAGATGTTCGAATGGCGGATCGCAGTAAATTTTGTTTTACCCAGCCCACTAAAAAACTCGCACATCTTCTCGAGATAGAGTTTTGTATGTGCAACACCAAAGTATCTAGGGTGGACACATTTATTTGCATCGTAATCATCTTCTGCAATCGGCTGATTATTGGATTGATACATGACTGTACATGAGAAAAAAACTAAATGCTGCGCTTTATTCTCGACGGCCGCTCGGAATATGTATGAGTTCATAACAACATTGTCGGTAACGTGTATTTGCGGTGTTGTCACAATGTCTTTAGCACCTGAAGTGGTTGCTGCCGCTTGGATTATTTTTGTTGGCTTTACTATCTCAAACAATTTTGTAACTTCACAGGGATCTGTAAGATCACACTGATGCCAAACTATCCTAGCATTATCAAAAGGAGGTCTTTTGTTAAAAACTGCATGCAGCTCAAAACTACCTTCGGCCGCATAATTTTCTGCAATATTACGACCAATGAACCCAGTGGCACCGCAAACTAGTATCCGTTGTTTCATTTAGAGAAGCTGCCTATCTTTTCATTTAAATTGTTGTAATTATTTTATTTTTTTCTAAACGTTACCATACCTTCGATTGTTCAACATTCGATAACCTTTCACCAATTCAGCTATACCGTCGTCCAGTGAAACTTGTGGCTCAAAGCCGCTAGCTTCTATTTTTGCATTTGAAACTATATAGTTACGTTGATCAGGATCTGCTCCTACCTCTGCCTCGACAAAGTAAAAATTTTCAACATGACGCGCAATTGCTTCGCACAATTGCCACTTCGACACATTCGCATCTGATAGGCCAACATTATATATCTCGCCGGTCATGTTTTCATGATTGTCAATCCCGTGAAGAAAAACTCTAGCGATATCGATAACATGTATGTAGTTTCGTTTGAAATGGCTTTCAAATAATACCAAAAATCCGTCGGTTACTGCACGGTACGTAAAATCATTGACCAAAAGATCTAGCCTCATCCTTGGTGACATGCCAAAAACCGTCGCAAGCCTGAAACTAATGGCGTTACCATGGCACATTAATTCTTGTTCAATTTCCACCTTATCTAATGCATATTTCGATATGGGATTAAGCGGTGAGCTCTCATCACAAAAATGATCCTCATCACCACTTCCATATGCGCTGTTTGTGGTTGGCATCAGGACCAGTTGTTCAGACGATAGGTTAGAAAGCATCATTTTAATAGCTTCATTATTGACTGTATGCGCACCTATCGGGTCTCTGCTACAAATTGGAGCCCCTACGTAACCTGCGAGTGGTATCACAATATCGGCTGCCACAAAATGAGGTTTTGCTTCATCCTGAAGCCTCACATCAGCCCTTACAAACTCAAAGTTTTTGTAGTGACAAACATGGTTAAGGCTCGCCTGACCAAACATCAAATTATCAATAACAGTCACATGATGACCACATTCTAACAATCGAGGCACAAGCGTCGAACCTAAATATCCAGCGCCTCCTGTTACTAAAATTTTTTTTGCTACCAAAATGTCTGCTCCTCTCACATCAGGGGAAAACGTTAGTCCTTTTCATATTGTTCAATAACGTCACCCGCCCTCAGATAATCATATGGGACACCAATATCTACAAAAGGCGCCTTTGAAAAATAGGCAAACATTCGCATTTTTGCGCTAAGGTATGAGGGCGTTAAGTCATCTTCAAAGGACAGTTTTTCCACATTACGCGACTGAAGGTCAGCGATCACATTTGGCGAGAGCAGATAAACTCCGCCACTTTTATAGATTGAGCTTTGATCAGAACCTAAAGACAGTTGTCCATCTGACCCAATGTCAAATGATGAATAGCGGCCAAGCTCCATAGATTCCATCATTGCGATTGTAACATCTGCATTCTTTTCTCGGTGTGCTGCCAGCATATCTGCAAGTGAAATTGGGAAAAACGTATCACCATTCAATACAAAAAGTTGTCTTTCAGAATCCACTAAACGTGCGGCTTTTATAAGTCCACCGCCTGTGCCTAGAGGCGCAACTTCATCACTAAACTGCACATTCATTGAACTGAATCCAAAATTGAAATAACGCTTGATTACCTCAGATTTATAACCAGTTGCCAGAACAACATTCTGAATGCCTGATCGCTCAAGAAATGAGAGCTGGAATTCAAGAAAAGGCTTTCCATTTATGAGTGCCATAGGTTTGGGCACGTCTTTAACAACCGATTGTAAACGGGTCCCGAAACCACCGGCTAATATAATCACTGTTGAATTTTGGATTTCATCTGTCACGCGTTGTTCAGCACATTACAAATGAAATCTATATCCGTGAGTTCAAGATCAGGAAAATTTCCAATGTAGTAGCCATAATAATGAATGTGATCAGTTACTGGAAAATCTTCAGACGGTTCGGAACCATAGACGAACCCTCTCATATATGGCTGACGAAGTTGATTACCACCACCAGCACTACCTCTACGGTATTCAATTTCATTTCTATCCATTGCTTTCATTAATCTTTTGGCGAGTTCGTCATCAGCTTCCATCTGAATCAAATTGAAAGCGTAGTTACTGGATCCTTCTATTTTAAAATCTGTACGAAATTTTTTTGGGTCTATACGTCCAAGGAAATGCAGTAAGTTGCGCGTCCGTAATTCATTATTTGCGTCTAAGCGCTGGAGTTGTGAAAGGCCTAATACTGCGCCTATTTCTGTGTTGCGCACATTATATGCTGGAAAAGCAAAAATAAATTGCGGATTCAGCTCAGGATACTGAGATAACCACTTTCTTTGCTCCTCACAGTCACCAATTTCCCTGACCATCCCGTGGGATCGGAGCATACGCAAATTCAGATATGTTTGCTCGTCATTTGTACAAATCATTCCACCTTCGATAGTGCTCATATGGTGTGCATAGTAGAATGAAAAATTCGAAGTCCAGCCAAAGCTGCCCACTTTTTGGCCATTATGTGTTGCGCCATGGGACTCGCATACGTCCTCAACCAAAAGGATATCGTGTCGCTCTAGTTCGTTTAAAAGCTTGTCAGAAAGGGCGTTGAAGCCTTGAATGTGAGAAAGAAACACGGCTCGGGTTGCAGGGGTAATTGCTTTCAGTATAGCCTCTGTTTCCATACCTAATGTCTTCAAATCGATGTCGACGAAGACAGGTTCGAAACCATTTTGCAACACTGATGCGATATCTGAAACCCATGTCAAAGGTGGTACAATTACTTGCCCTCCTTCTGGGTGTTTAAGCTTAAGTGTTGCCATCGACAACAAATTTGCGGACGAACCAGAATTGACAAAAACCGAATATTCAACTCCAAGCCATCTGCTCCACGCTTCCTCAAATTCTTGAACTTTAGGACCATTAGTGAGGCGAGGGTCATCTGTACGCAAAAGCTCAATCACTGCATCTAGGTCGTCACGAATAAAGTTATTACGAATAAGTGGATATTTCATATTTGCTTCTTATTTCACGGTTCTTAGCATACATATATCATAGAAAGTATAACTCTACTGCTTTTGAAAGTAGCCTGTATCTAGTCTTTATTTCGTGTGTGAGTTCTATGATCTGACATCCTAAATTTTTTTCTCAAATTTGCTAAAAAATTGAGTCGTATTTTCAATCTCTCTAAATTTTCCGACATCAATTTCTATGATCCTGTTACAATGGCGCAACGAGTTGACTCGATGTGAAATAATGATACCTGCTGCCATTCTTCCACTCTTGACCAAATCACTAACAATTTGATTTTCCAAATTGGCATCTAAAGCGTTTGTAGCCTCATCAAAAACAAAAAAATCTTTTTTATGATAAATTGCCCTGGCGATGGCTATGCGTTGCTTTTGACCCCCGGAAAACTTTCCGCCTTGCTCGCCCAAAGTTTTGTCCTGATCCTCAATAATATCATTAAGCGGTATATCTAACCTCGCAATCTCTAAGGCCTCTCTAACGGATCGTGCTTGGTTTAAATTTATGGTATCGGACAACGTTACATTTGCTGCTACATTAGCATTCAAGGTAAGAGTATCTTGGGGTAGGTACGCGAGGTTTAAGTCCACTATTTTCTTATTATAATCTCTTTTTTTACCATTTACGTAAATGTTACCGTCATCTGGCCTTATAAGCCCAACAATAATATTTACCAAGGTTGTTTTACCAACACCTGAAGGGCCAAATAACCCTACAATATCTCCACGTTGTATATCGAAAAAAACTTCTTTAACCAATGGTGCGAATTCTTCCCCGTAAGAAAAACTTAAATTTTCTATCTTCAATGACGAAAAATTCTGACTTGGTACTTGTTTGGTTTTTTCTCCTCCCAAATTCGAATTCAACGATGTTATGTCTCTATGCAATTGAGAAATGCTATTTGAAAGCGAGCGCAAGTGAACCATGGTTTGCGTTAGAGAAGTAAAAAGCGGCATTAATCTTAAAACTGCAAAAACTACAACAGTAAATGTTGATGCCATGATTAATTGTGAGCCCGAGTTTTTATCTAGAAAAAACAGAGACATCATAATCAATATAACCGCTGATAGCTCTATCAAATTTCTTGGAACAATTCGGTGTAAATCTATTAGGACACTATGGTCGGCGAGGGATTGCAGCCTTTCTCTAAACCGTTTTACAAAATACGATGTTTTTCCGAAAACTGTAATTTCTTTGTAGCCTCGAAGCGCATCCTGAGAAATCTGTAATGAATCAGCCACACAGATGTTAGCTTGCTTACCAAGCTTTAAGATTTGATCACGAAATGTAAAAGAGTATGCCACATAAATGGCGGTCAAAAAGGCAGAAAAAATAAAGAGGGCAAGGGGATTAAAGAACATTAGGAAAGCTACTATGCCTCCGGCAACGATAACATCACTTGTGAATTTTAATAATCCCTGCGTCAAGCTAACATAGTGTGAAATCATGTTGTTTAGACGATTGATCAAGTCCCCCTCTCGCCGGGAAAGGTAGCTCAAATAATCTTGGGTTAAATATATCTCAAATAATTGAGTAGCGAGAATGACTCGTTGACGCTGGGCAAAACATGAAATCTTGTAATTGCTCCAAAGAACCAACAAGAACCGTCCAGTAAAAACCGAGATAACGAAAAAAATTACGATTTGAAGAGAAATTTGGATCTCGCTAAAGCCAATTTCTTTAAAGCTGATGTTGCTGTCACTTAGCGGCTCTCCATTACCGGCCAACATATAGTTGGCCAAGGAAACAATCATGCCTAGTCCTAAAATATCCAAAAGCGAAATTAGAACAAAAAGGCCAAGGATAAATGGCAAATGCTTGCGTTGATCCCCTAACAGAAAAAATTGTTTACTTAATGTATCAAACATTAAAGATTTGGACGGGTTGTTCATAACTATTCGAAGCTACCTATAACTTTCCTACCCCTAAGGTGTAATTCCCTTATGAAACTCGAAGCGGAGTTCATTCCATCAATTGTCCCTGTATCAAGCCAGTAATCAGTGGCCGTGTCACAAACCAAAATTTTGCAATTTCCATTGTCAATAAAGAGGTTAATGAGATCTGCGATCTCATATTCACCGCGCGAGCTTTTTTTTAAATCTTTTGCAAGTAATACTGCATTTGCGCCAAAAGCATAAAGACCAACAACTGCCTGATCCGAAAGTCCCTCAGACGGTTTTTCAACTACTTTTTGTAGTTTTCCTGACTCATCAGTTACTGCAACACCAAACTCTTCTGGATTGTGAACAGAATATGTTGCAATGACAGCATCATTTGGATTGTTTGTGACGGCTTTTTTGAACCTATTTATCAAACCAGAGCTGAGTAAGATATTATCTCCTAAACCCAAATAAAAAGGCTGATCTCCTAAGAATTCTTCACATATAATTATTGCATGTGGAATGCCCTCAGGGTTGTTCTGCTCGACAAACACAATTTCAAGACCAACATCAATAGATGAAAACAAAGCTTCCCATTGGTTTCGGTGAACTTTTTTTATTACCAAAAAAACCCTTTCCACACCAAGAAGCGAGAGGTTTTTGAGTGGATAAAAAATCATCGGCTTGTCATAAATTGGCAACAAATGCTTTGACGTGTAGTGCGTGAACGGACGTAGCCGCTTGCCATCACCTCCAGCAAGAAGTATTGCTTGTTTAATCACGAAGCGTTCCAATCAACTTAAAAAATGATCCCACGTCAATGGGCTATCAGCATCTATTGGCCTAATAAGTCTGCGCCCCAAAATTATGTCATAATGCTTTGTTGGCAGACCGTCGCCGGGCGACTTTATCGACACAGTCTCTGGAGTGATTATATCCCCGGGTTTCAAATCGATTTCCGAATATATGCTTCGCCTCAAATTCTGACGAGCTGTCATTTCGGCTAAAGAAAATTCACTAGGTGCTGAGGCGATGGATGCTTCCGCTTTCCTGACAAGATCTACCATCTCGACCATCTCATTAGGGGTAAGAGAAAAATGCTGATCTGGTCCATCCATACCCTTGCTTAGGGTAACATGTTTTTCAACTAATCTCGCACCAATAACTGTCGCGAGAGCTGGAGTTTCAACCTCTACCGTGTGATCAGAATATCCGGTTATAACGCCAAATGCGTCTGAAAGCTTTTTTATTCGCAAGAGGTTCGCGAACCTCATGTCACAAGGGTAAGCTGAAACACAATGCATGAGCATCACTTTAGAATTTTGCGACGCCAAAACAAGATTTAATGCTGTCTCAACCTCGCCTAGGTTAGCCATACCTGTAGACATAATAATTGGTTTCTTAGTGTCGGCCGCCGCCTTGATCAATGGGCCATTGACAATATCCATTGAAGAGATCTTAAAGCCAGCGCAGTCAATTTCGTGTAATTGCTCTAAAGATCTTAAATCAAACGGAGTCGAAAAAAAACATACTCCATGGTCCTCGGCAAATAACTTAAGTTCTGTCAATTCACTTTTGCTAAATATTATCCGATCAAGAAAATCAGATATCGCTTCTTCTTGGTCCACACTCTCCTCGAAGTAGCGTGAAGTTCTTGATTTTTTTGAGACTCTTCCTTTTGAGTAGGTCTGAATTTTTGCAGCGTTGAAGCCGGATTCGGCAACTTTTGATATAAGCTGCTTGCAGGTCGCAACATCACCATTATGTGACAACCCTATCTCGCCAATCAAAAATACGGGTTTGCTTGGATCACTCGTAATATTAGTGCCGCCAAAATCAATATTGTTTGACGGGGTCACTTTCGGCTCAGGTTTAAGCAATTCGCTAACTATATTTTTATTAGAGGTGTTCAATTCGGCGGCTAAGTCTATAGCTTTTGCAGTAAGCACTTGTAGGTCAGAATAGGAGTATTCAGCTAAGGATCCAAGAAAGTAGAAGTTGTTTATGGCACTAAGTTGAGCCGTCACAGAGGCTAACTCCTTTTCGTGCCCTATATAATATCCGGGATAGACCGGGCCGAGGTCTTGAGTAAAGGTATCAATAACATTGTCAGGTTCTATAAAACTCATTTTTTTGAGAGCTTTGACACACTCTTTCTCAATGTCCAACTTCTCTTGATTTGAAATACAGCCAGAGTAAGCAACTTCGCAGCAGAGGATATGACACCCTTCAGGGATGTTCTTTCTGCTAAATCTTGTCTGAAGGCCTATTCGATGAAAAGGTAAGTTAAAGTCATCAAAATAAAGCCAGTCATATTCAGATGGAAAATTTTCGTTACCCTTATAAATTACGATAACAGTGAGAATGGACCTAAAATATAGATTTGTATTGATATTAAACAAGTCCGCATTCCGCGTGATAGGAAGCGTTGAGATCACAATCGAGTCTGCTAAATCAATCTTTCGAGAGTCCGCTAAAGTCAACCTTTCGAGGGAAGCACCTTGATGATCCAACTCAATAGAACAAACTTCAGCATTGAGCTCAGTTTTCACGCCAAGGTTTTGCAATTCATCAGAAATCGAAGCGGCTAGAACACCGCAGCCGCCCTCAATAATTCCGGCAAATCGACCCGGCCCTGTATGGAATGGTCGGCGTTTATCACGTATCTCAATTCGCCGAGGTGCGAAACGAGCTGACATTTCTTCAGTCTTCAGTCCCCACAATTTCTCAGGGTATCCTGAAAAAAACTTTGCTGCCAAAAATGGTCCAGCGAGGGCAGTAACGTATTCATTGTAATTTCTGGCTGACGCAAGAGCTTTTGGTTCAAATGACGCGAGTTGCTTTTCAATTAACTTGACCTCATCATCGGTATACTGAGCTGTCAGCGTTTCCTTATTAATTGGATAATCGTAGATCTTCCCTCCTTGATAATTTCCTGCATAGAAACCGCGCTCAACCAAATTTTCGCCAACAAAACTGCGCCAATACTCGATTATTTCCTTGTGTGCCGAATGGAATAAATGTGGCCCTGAATCTACCAAAATACCGTTGTGCTCAATAGTTTTTGCTAGACCACCAACATGATTTTTTGCTTCGAGTAACATGACAGATTGCCCTTTTTTTGCCAATTCGTAAGCAAGTATAAGCCCAGTAATACCGGCGCCAAATATAACAAATTTCTTTACCGCCATGATGTAAAGCCACCATCTATGACAAAATTGGCTCCATTGATATATGACGCCTTTTTTCTGTCCAAAAGAAAACAGATGGCTGAGGAAATTTCACTTACCTGTGCCATCCTGCCTGCCGGGACTTTCTTTGAGTAGGCCTCTCTGAATTTTGGTCCCTGTTGAAATTCGATGCCTCCAGGAGAAACACAGTTTGACCGCACTTCCCTGTCAGCTAAATAAACCGCTAAATATTTCGTTAAGTTTTCGATAGCTGCTTTGGACATACCGTAGATCTCTGATGAATTGCGCGGGGTGTCATGATATATAGATTGATCAGGAGCAACCAAGCCATAAATAGAACCAACGTTCACAATACTTGAGACATAATTCTTTCCCGCAACAGTCAAAAAGCCTTGTATCATGAATATTGGTGCGATCATGTTCAATTGAACTACCTGCATCAATTCATCTTCGGTGCGATCTTCAAATTTACTAAACACCGCAGTGCCGGCATTGTTCACTAGGCCATTTATGATATTA
>CACNSW010000045.1 GCA_902623185.1 uncultured SAR116 cluster alpha proteobacterium | reverse complement strand
AGTGCAGCCATGATCTCATTATTGTGCTCACCACACATTGGAGGTGGTCGTCGGTAACTAACCTCTGTTTTGCTAAATTTGACCGGATTACCGATTAGAGCAACGCCATCATTTCCAGCTGCCGGATGCGCCATATTAATTTTCATACCTCGTGCTTCTACCTGATCCGAGGCAAAGACATCCTCAACATTATGAATGGCTCCACCCGGTACATTAGCTTCATCAAGTGCAGCAACAAGTGCGTCGCGTTCCCATTTGGCTACCTCATCAACAAGGATTTTGATCAAATAATCACGATTTTTTAGCCTCTGTTGATTCGTCTGGTAATCCGCATGTTTTGCGAGTTCGGGACGACCTAGAATATTGCAGAAACGTGTGAATTGCGTGTCATTTCCGGCAGCGACGATCAGATGTCCGTCTTTAGCCGCAAAAACTTGATAGGGCACGATATTGGGATGTTGGTTTCCCATGCGATGTTGCGGCAGGCCTGATACAAGATAGTTGGTGCCGGAATTGATCAACCACGAGACCTGTGTATCAACAAGTCCGAGGTCAATATGCTGACCTTCGCCAGTTCTATCCCTATGTCTTAGTGCAGCTAGGATGGCCGTCGCAGCATACATCCCACACATTACGTCGGCTATGCCTACACCAACCTTCATCGGCTCGCCATCGGGATCACCTGTAAGGCTCATCATGCCGCCATAGGCCTGCGCTAGCAGGTCATAACCTGGACGGTGGGCGTTTGGCCCGGTCTGACCAAAACCGGAGATCGAGCAATAAACAATTGACGGATTGGATTCGCTTAAACCAGCATAATCCAGACCGTATTTGGCCAGTCCTCCAACCTTGAAGTTCTGGATAATCACATCGCAATGCCGGATCAAACGATGTATTAGAGCCTGACCGTCTGGCGTGGTGATATCTAGAGAAAGTGACCTTTTGTTGCGGTTAGATGACAAATAATACGCGCTCTCGCCAGATAAAGCGCCTGCACCATCATCAAGAAATGGCGGTCCCCAAGATCGAGTGTCGTCACCTGTCCCCGGCTTTTCGACTTTGATGACATCGGCACCGTAATCACCAAGCAGTTGTGTACAGGTTGGCCCAGCTAATATTCGTGATAAATCAAGAATGCGTAATCCAACAAGGGGTCCGCCAGTTTGTTTTCTCTCAGGTACATTCATCAAGGTATTCTTCACCTTAGACTTGTTGAGTTGCACGCTCGTTTATGCCCACTTACCCTATACTGCAATCTGATTGCCCACAACGGTACTTTTGGCCCGATAAAAGCATTAATAAAAACACCGGAAACTATATCGTTATTTGGGCTACGGCTTGCTCTTCTAACTTGCTACATTTGCGGTGATGCATTTTTTGCATTAGTCTGCGCTAAATTTAACCCTTTTTCTCTCAATAAATAGCGATAAACCTACCCATCAATTAAACACGTTGTGACTAGCATGCGAATAGTATTTATCACTGACCTAGATGGCACATTGCTAGGCCAAGCTGATTTTGGGTTTGATCAAATAAAAGACAAAATACTCAATTTTGTGGCCGAAGGGATCAAGATTATTCCTGCGTCCAGCAAAACCAGGCTAGAAATTGAAAATTTTTGCTGGAAACTTGGAGTCGAACTTCCTTTTATTTGTGAAAATGGCGCGGAGTTAGTGAATCTCCACCTTCTCACTCCAGAAATGGTTAATGCCAGCCTAGGCAAAAAGATTTTGGGGTATGAAAAAGAACGTTTGCTCGCAATTTGGTCAAAATCGATTTCATCAAAAATAAAGAAGAATTGCGTATTCCTGGATGCCCTAAATACAGATAGGCAGCAAGCCATTTTAGGGCTTCAAGGTGCAAAGCTTGCTAGAGCAATGGACCGTAGCTATTCAGCGCTTTTCACTTTTCAAGGCACACAAGCGAGCTTTGGAGAATTGCAGCAGGAGGTTTTAGAGTCCGGTCTTACGGTACAATTTGGCGGTCGTGTTTGCGCGCTCTCGGCACCGCATAACAAAGCGAGTTTTAACGCTTTGATCAGGCAGATGATGGCGGATGAAAGTGACCAAACCATTATTGTTGGATTCGGTGATTCGCTAAACGATTTGGCTATGCTCCAGGATAGCGACGTCGCCTGTGTTATCCCACGATTGGAGGGTCATCATCTTATATTGCCTAAGCCACCAAAGATGATTGTTACGGCGCAATCTGTTGCGCCTCTTGGTTGGGTTGAAGCTGCTAGACAGGCCCTCGTCATGATTAAAAAAAAAATACGGTGAAATAAATGGGTGATGCCTATCAGAATGGTGTTGTCGCAACACTTCATAATTTCCACACAAAGCCGCTTGAAACTTTGGAGGCTGACCTTAAACTTTTCTCAGGTTATAGGCCAATGGAGCTTATTCTTCCTTGCCTCTATTCAGAACTCGATGGCCCAGCTTTACCGCGTATCGTTAGGGAAATCAGCGAGGTCGATTATATCAGCCATGTTGTGATTGGGTTGGATCGCGCGGACAAACAACAATACCGATCCGCCTTTTCATTCTTTCAAAATCTTAAAAAGCCTTTTTCACTTTTATGGAATGACGGGCCAAGAATCCAGAATATTCAGTCCCAGCTTGCAGAACGGGACCTTGCGCCAAACGAACCTGGCAAGGGGCGCAATGTTTGGTATTGCATAGGATTTACTAATGCCAGAGGAAAGGCTGAGGCCGTAGCGTTACACGACTGTGATATTTTGACCTATGACCGCACGCTCCTTGCCAGATTGTTCTACCCAATTGCTAACCCAAATTATCAGTTCGAATTTTGCAAAGGCTATTATGCACGGGTCGCGGATGGAAAAATGAATGGTCGGGTGACACGCCTTCTTTTGACACCACTTCTTATGGCGATGGAGAGCGTTCTTGGGCGCAATGACTATCTTGATTTCCTTAAAAGTTTTCGCTACCCGCTTGCTGGAGAGTTTTCCTTCCGACGTTCACTGATTCCAGAACTTCGAATTCCTTCCGATTGGGGTCTAGAGGTAGGAATTCTCTCAGAAATGCATCGAAACCAAGCAAGTAATCGTATCTGTCAGGTGAATATCGCAGAAACATATGATCATAAACATCAACCGCTTTCTGAAGAGGATCGGAGTTCTGGCTTGTCACGAATGTCGTCAGACATCTCAAAAGTGTTGATCCGTAAACTAGCGACTAAGGGGTATTGTTTTGGCCACGAGACCTTTCGTACAATTAAAGCCACCTATTTCAGGGTGGCACTCGATATGGTACGAATTTACCAGACCGACGCTGAACTGAACGGCCTTACCTATGACATTGACGCTGAGGAACGTGCAGTAGAGCTATTCGCTGAGAACATTATGCGCGCTGGTGAGGAGTTTTATTATTCGCCTATGGAAACGCCATTCACTCCTTCATGGACGCGAGTCCTCTCAGCTATCCCAGATATAGGGTACCAGCTTCGAAGGGCTGTTGAAGCTGATAATCAGGAGGTTTGATGGGCGGGACAGAGAGTAACCATCACGATGGGCTGTTGCACCGACTGACGGGCATTTATCAGGACGTCGATACCGCTACCCTATCGACGGTAGTCGGCAGGATTATGGTTCGCCTTAAAGAAGCTCCATCTATGTCTGAAATGACAAAAGGCGGAGCGTGGGATGAGTCCAGTTGCCTTTTGATTAGCTATGCTGACAGCATTACTGATGGTCGCAAATCACCGCTTTCCTGTCTTGATGAATTTGTTGGAACCCACTTGTTTGACGTAGTTGACACCGTTCATATTCTTCCGTTTTTCCCATCCACCAGTGATGACGGTTTTTCGGTGATGGATTACTATGCTGTTGACCCAAGGCTTGGGTCTTGGACCGATATCAGCAAAATTTCCAGCTCACTTAAAGTTATGGCTGATGTAATTTTAAACCATGGCTCCAGATCAAGCGTATGGTTTAGGCAGTTTATTGACACCGAGGAACCGGGAAGTAGTTACTTTCTGTCTGTCGATGGTGATTTTGACATCTCAAAAGTTATTAGGCCTCGAGAACATCCGGTACTACAAAAAGTTTCAACGGTTGGAGGTGATCGCTGGATTTGGTGTACCTTCAGTGAGGATCAGGTCGATTTTGATTTTTCCAATCCATGTCTATTGGAAGAATTTATCTATATTATTTTGGATTTCATAGACCATGGGATCCGAGTGCTGCGCCTCGACGCCGTAGGGTTTTTATGGAAGGAATCAGGTACGACTTGCCTAAATCTAAGCCAGACACATTCAATCATACAACTTATCCGTTTTGTCGCGGACATTTATAACAATGAAACTGTAATCGTCACTGAGACCAATTTGCCAAATCAAGAAAATCTGAGTTATTTTGGTAATGGCAATGAGGCGCACTGGATCTATAATTTTTCATTGCCCCCGTTGATTCTTTACTCGCTGTTATTCTCCGACTCTAGTGTTTTGCGCCGGTGGAGCATGGGCATGCCTCCCGCGTTGACAGGAACTAGTTATCTTAATTTTTTGTCCTCACACGATGGTTTTGGTATGCGTCCATCAGAGGGGTTATTGGATGAGATGCAGCGAAAGCGGCTAATTGACCGGCTTGAAAGCAACGGTAGCAAATTTTCTTTCCGTGCGAGGGCGGATGGAACTACCAGTGTCTACGAGGCAAACACCACCTTATTTAGTGCATTGGAAATGACTGATGATGATCCCAGGGGCACAATGAGTACGGAGCGCTTTGTTGCTGCCTATGCGTTAATTTTTGCTCTTGAAGGTATTCCGGCAATCTACATCAATAGTTTTTTCTCAGCCGCGAATTACACCGAGGGCGTTGCCCAGTCAGGTATAAAACGCCGCATCAATCGTCAGAAGTTTGTCAAAAGTTGGCTTGAAGAAAGGTTGTCGGAGCCGTCAAGCAGGGAGAGTATTGTTCTTACAAGGCTAAGAGAACTGCTCATTATCCGAAAACAGCAGCCGGCGTTTCATCCCAACGCAACCCAATTTACTCTGCAGCTGAGGCCCGAACTTTTTGGCGTTTGGCGACAGAGTCGTGATCGCAAACAGAGTATTTTTGCAATTACTAATCTTTGTGCCCGCGATCAGACCATTGATCTGTCGGCAATCAATTTGATTGACACAGACAGTTGGTATGATCTGCTTACGAAGCAACCAATTCAAAGTATTGAAAAAGATTTAAAAATGGCTCCTTATCAGTCGGTTTGGATAACGAACCAGACTGCCCCTCCGAAACATTCAGGGAGTTGACAATTTTTCGAGTGCATGGAGCGACTTATAGACTGATTTAGTTGACATTTGCTATTGTTGAACGAAGTTAGCGCGTGTTAATGGGAATGACAAAAAAGTTTTTATCGTTACTAACATGGACTATTTGCGATAGAGCTCGTCTGTTCATCTAATAAGAAACCATGTGAATCTCCTCTCATTTTTTTTAATTAAAAGGATGGACTGAGACAGTATGCTTCTAGTGTCTTAGAGGCTTTTGTGACTCTGTTTAGTTTGGTGCTTTTTTACAATAGCAAAACCCTGTTATCGGAATTTTACTAGCTAAAAATTGAAAGGGTGTCAAAACAACTGACGTTATAATTCGTGCCTTCGCTAACATGTCTGAATTGATTTTCAAGCTTTTGTATCTAGAGTTATGCAAATATGTTTCGACAAAATTTCGAATCGGTATTGTGTTTTATGTCTTATCCAAATCGCAGAAAAATGATCGCGTTATTGATCGAAGGTAAAGTTGCCACAACACTTATCACCATACTTATTCTTGTTAACGCCATCACGCTTGGATTGGAAACTGATCCAGAAATAGCTTCTGAGTTTGGTTCCATATTGGCTTGGTGTGATCGTGCTATCCTTGTAGTCTTCTCTTTGGAGATTGCGCTCAAATTTTATGCTTACCGCTTTGCTTTTTTCCGCTCTGGCTGGAATATTTTTGATTTTTCCATCGTGTTTATAGCCTGGCTACCAACGAGTGGCGCATTCACTGTGCTACGCACATTGAGGATTTTGCGTATCCTGCGTTTAATTTCTGTTGTCCCGCAAATGCGGCGAGTGGTGTCGGCTATCGGTTATTCAATCCCTGGCATGGTTTCTGTTGTTGGAGTGCTAGGACTAATTTTTTACGTAGCAGCAGTTTTAGCAACAAAAATCTTTGGCGCACATCCAGATCAGAACATGCAAGAATGGTTTGGTACAATTAGTGCGTCTGCATATACCCTCTTTCAAATTATGACACTTGAAAGTTGGTCTATGGGGGTGGTTAGGCCCACAATGGATTTGTTTCCTTGGGCTTGGGCGTTTTTTCTACCTTTTATTATAATCACCAGCTTTGCTGTTTTAAACTTTTTCATTGGTATTATAGTCGACTCGATGCAAACCGCACAAAAGCTCGAAGTTGAAGCGCTTGGCATTGATGAAGAAGGCCAATTAACTAAACGCGATTTGATAGAGTTAGGTAACAAAATTGACAAATTGGCTAATCAGCTTGAAAAAATCAAAAAGATCCAAGATAGGAGCTAAATCGGTGTGAGTGCTAACCAATTTAAAATATGACTGAGGACATCGGTAAAAAATGCTCTTAAATTAAGAAAATTCAGCGTGACGGTTAGTCACCCCAGTTCGCCACGAGCCTGGGTAATCAAAAGGCAAGGATTAATGGATCAGAATATTTTTCGTAATACTGTTGCAACCAATTGTCTTTCTGTAGGTAGGTCCCGTCGCAAAAAAAGGCGTAGACGTTACGTCGTGTTCTCACTCTTTGTTGTTTCCATGTTACTTTTTTTCTAAATCGTAAAGGTTTTTTTGGAGCTTAAAAAAACGCAGAAGCTATTTCTTTCTTTGGCGCCGATTATTGCTGTCTCTACTTTAATCGGTGGTCTCACAGGAATGTTTTTTGGTTGGCTATTGAATAGAGTGGAAATTAAATTTCCCTTTTTAAATTTTTTAGTGATAGCTTCTTCGGTATTCTGGCTCTCATTTACGTTTTAAAAAATTATCATATTCCAGTAAGAGGGCTAAAGGATTAGCTATTTGAAGCTGACTTTTTTGTTATGAATATAAAAAAATAAAAGCAATTTATTTAAACAAGTAACCTTGGAAATTGATGACAAAAGATTAAATAGACAAGCAGCGGTGTTCGATCCTAGTTCACAACTTTTTTTGGCTAACCACTTCAACGAAACTGAAGCAGTTGAGACCTTAATCCGTGTTAGTTACTGCACCAACGCTTATTATCAGAGACCCGACCCTTGTCCTACTTTAGCCTGGCTCAAGTAAAAAATGATTGGTTTGCAAATGTTCGTGGAGACATGTTGGCAGGCCTTGTCGTGGCCCTTGCCTTAATACCCGAAGCGATTGCGTTTTCAATTATTGCGGGTGTTGATCCGAAGGTGGGGCTATACGCCTCATTTTCTATTGCGGTTATCAGCGCTTTCGCTGGTGGACGGCCAGGTATGATTTCTGCTGCTACGGCTGCGACTGCTGTTTTGATGGTTACTTTAGTAAAAGAGCATGGTTTGCAATACCTGCTTGCCACCACCGTATTAGTCGGCTTTTTCCAGATTATTGCGGGTTTGCTTCGTTTAGGAAGCCTCATGAGGTTTGTTTCAAAGTCTGTTCTTACTGGCTTTGTTAATGCTCTAGCAATTCTTATTTTTCTTGCGCAACTACCTGAATTAATTGGTGTTCCACTCCTCACATACGGAATATTAATTCTTGGATTATTGATTATTTATTTACTTCCTCGCATTATAAATATCATTCCATCTCCATTGGTTTGTATTCTGGTCTTAACATTTGTCGTTCAAGGTTTTGAATTAGATCTACGAGTGGTAGGAAATATGGGAACACTGCCAGACAGCTTACCAATCTTCTTGCTCCCTGATGTCCCGCTAAACATTGAAACCTTGGAAATAATTGCTCCAACAGCTTTTGCTATAGCTATTGTGGGTCTTTTAGAGTCTTTAATGACTGCGTCAATTGTTGATGAATTGACCGACACTCCCAGTGACAAAAATCGTGAATGTGTGGGCCAAGGTGTTTCTAATTTTGCGACCGGGTTTATTGGTGGAATGGCTGGCTGCGCTATGATCGGTCAGTCTGTTATTAATATCAAATCTGGGGGACGAGGCAGGCTATCAACTTTTTGCGCTGGTGTTTTTTTGTTGGCATTATGTGTAGGTCTTGGCCCTTGGGTAGAGCAAATTCCAATGGCAGCTCTTGTTGCTATCATGATTATGGTCTCGATTGGCACGTTCAGCTGGCAATCCATGGCAGATTTGCGTAAGCATCCACGTAGTTCCTCGGTCGTAATGCTCGCCACTGTTGCAACGGTGGTAACAACCCATAATCTTGCCTTTGGAGTTTTGGTTGGAGTTCTTTTGTCCGGTATTTTCTTTGCAGGAAAAATTGCTCAGATTTTTAGCTTAACGTCTACTGCTAGTTCAGATGGTCGATACAGAACCTACCTAGTAGAAGGTCAGTTATTTTTTGCATCTGCTGATCTATTCCTACAATCCTTTGACTTTAAGGAAGCTTTGGAAAAAGTGACTATTGATTTATCGAAAGCCCACATTTGGGACATTTCAAGCGTTTCAGCTTTGGACGCAGTTGTTATGAAGTTTAGACGTGAAGGAGCGGAAGTGGAAATTATTGGCCTCAATGAGGCTAGTGAAACAATTGTTGACGAGTTGGCTCTGCACGATAAACCAGGCGGAATTAAAAAACTAATGTCTAACTAGGGAACCCAAAGTAATGCCAAAAATGCTAGCGTTTATTGATGGCTCAATTTACAGCGACAGCGTTATTGACCATGTCATTTGGGCTGCTGCTGGAGATGAATTTAGTGTATCTCTTTTTAACGTGATTGAAGGGGTTTTCAATGCTGACACTCCCTCAAATTTTTCTGGCAACCTTGGAGCCGAGGCTAAAAACAAACTATTAATTGAACTTTCAGAATTAGATCAAAAACGGGCAAAACTTGCACAGAAGAAAGCCCGTTTAGTTCTTGATTTAGCGAAAGAAAAATTAGTTGAGGGTGGAATAGCATCTGTCGATACTCATTTGCGAAATGGCGATTTTGTCAACACGGTTACAGAGTTTCAGGATAATTCGGACATTATTGTTATTGGGAAAAGAGGTGAAGCTGCAAACTTCGCGAAGATGCACCTAGGTTCAAATTTAGAAAGGTTGATTAGGTCAACTAATAGACCCGTTTTGGTGGCTGCACGTGCATTCAAACCTATTAACAAAATGTTGGTTGCGTTTGATGGCGGCCGAAGCTCTTATGGTGCCATAGAGTACATAGCCTCGAATAAGTTATACTCTAATCTTCAATGTCATATCGTTGTTGCGGGTAAAACTAGTAGCCGTGGGCACAAGCAGGCTACTCATGCCGAAAATTTGCTTAAAAAAGCAGGTATGAATTACGAGGTTTTTTTTGAAAGGGGCGAACCTGAGAAAGTAATTAGCCATCATGTTGAAAACCATGGCATTGATTTGCTCGTTATGGGTGCTTACGGCCATTCTCGAATTCGAAACCTGATGATTGGTTCGACAACCACCCAAATGATACGGTCCTGTTTGGTGCCTGTATTGCTTTTTCGGTAAGGCTCTTCACTGTTTGTAGTGGGTTTCAAAATTGCGTCAAAGCCAGTTGCCATCAAACTCCAAAGGGATCTGTCCCTGGTAGTTTCACAGTAATACCAGTAGCAACTTGAGACCAGTCAACTAAGCCGCCGGAAGAGGGCAAACACGGTATGTTCAGCTACTTCCTGATTATGTAGATGAGAAGCAAGGGTAGATTCTAACTAAGACAACAAGGTTACTACTGGTGAGTTGCACAGCTATGTGGACAAAAACAAAAAACAGCAATAATCCGGTGTTTAAGACACCAGAGAGATTAGAACCAGAGGCATGATGGAGACAATATGAACTCTCATGGAGTAAATCGAGGTGAAATTATTAAAGAATTAAAACACACTGCCTACAAACGGTATTAGAAAAAGAGATAAAACATACGTCATGATACCTGCCCGTACAACAGCATCTGTTTTTAAATTGTAAACAGAAGCAAATACTAGTCCCATTACACCTATAGGTGTTGCAGCGAGCATTAAAGTTGTTTTTGCATCTATGAAAGTGATTCCTAAAAACCAAACTATGAAAGTTAATACTATTAAGTAACCAAATAATTTTAAAAATGTAATTAAAATAGATAGTTGTATTTGTGTTTTATCTGTCTTGTGAGATAGTAAGATACCCATTGATAATAAGGTCAATAGAACACCTGAGGCACATATAAAGTTTACTAATCTATTTATACTCTCTGGAAGATTTACAGAACTATGATAAATTATTAAACCGAGCGCTAGACCTATAAAAGCCGGATTTTTTATCTGTTTTAAAATTGCTTTTTTTATTTCCATTTTTTGTTGAGTAGTAAAATCTAAAGCACAAACACTTAGTCCAACTGTTATAAAATCAGCAGCAATAACTGTTTCAATTGGCACAATATCTTTGCTTGTAAATTCCACCAATAAGATAGGATATAAAAAAAAGAGATGATTGCCAAAAGATGCGGTCATTCCAATTATAATACATTCTGGATTTTCTCTCTTAAAAACTTTTTTTGATATGATAAATGCAATAAAATATATTGTTGCTTGTGCTAGAAGGTAGGAAAAATATAATTTCCAGTTTATGAACTCATAATTAAACTGCCCGATTATTTTAATTCCAAATGCAGGAACCACAATTATCGCAACAAGTTTAGAAAATACTTTTGCCTCAGTATCATTGAATATTGAAAATTTTCCTAAAGAGTAACCAATGAAAACTAAACCAAAAAGAGGCAGACTAGAGTAAAATATATGTGAAAACATTGATTAAGCTCGGATATTTTTTCCAATTATATATCAGGAAAATATAGAC
>CACNSW010000044.1 GCA_902623185.1 uncultured SAR116 cluster alpha proteobacterium | reverse complement strand
AATTAACCCTTTCAATTCACTACAAAAACCAAACTTATTACCTTGGTCGGCGTAGTATAGCGGCTTCACGCCCAAGGGGTCCCTAGCTATCAATAATTCTTCTGACTGGATGTCGTAAATCGCTAAAGCGAAGATTCCATTTAGCTCGTTCAGAAAAGATTTCCCCCAAGCATGATAAGCTAGGAGAACAACCTCGGTATCGCTTTGGCTCTTGAAATCGTAACCTTGCTTTTCCAAGCGCCTACGAATTTCCTTATAATTGTAAATTTCTCCGTTGTAGCAAATGACGAGTGAGCCATCAGCGCTCAGCATTGGTTGAGAAGCGGCGTCTGAGAGATCAATAATCGAGAGTCTCTGGTGAAAAAGCTGTGTTTTTTTGTCGTCAGACTCAAAACTACCTGAGTCATCAGGCCCTCGGTGCTTTATCACCGAGCCTAAAATATCTGCGATGGCTCGAGTTTCATTGCCATAGATGCCAGCTATTCCACACATTGTGTAGCCTTTATTAACTTTGACTTAAAGTTTGTTTAGTAGAGGGCTTATTACTTCAAGGTTTTGATTTGATCATAGAATTTAACAGTTTTTTCAGCAACATGCGACCATGTGTGGTTTGCAAGAATTTGCGCGCGGCCCTTTTTTCCTTTAGCGATGCAATCTTCATGATTTTTCAGGTGGTCGATGATGTGCTTTGCCAAGGTAAAGTGGTCTCCAGAGGGAAATAAAGCGCCATTTGATGGATTTACGACGTATGGCAAACCGCCAACACTCGAAGCGATCACGGGCACCCCACAGGCCAATGCCTCGAGGGCTGCGAGGCTCACTGCTTCAATAAATGATGGAATAACAACGATGTCAGCGGATGGAATTATTTGTTGCATGTCCACATAGGGAATTGCACCAGTAAATATTACGTATTGTTCAACACATATTTTTTTAGCCAATTTTTTATATTGATCATAGAGTTCCTGTGGCCCACCCCCAGCGATCACAAACATAGCATTTTTACTATCCTTGATTACAACTGGAATTGCTCTAATTAGAACTTCAAGTCCATTCTTTGGGTCAAGTCGTCTGGGCGCAAGTATCAATTTTTTCGTATCATCCAAGCCAAATCTAAGGAGAGTTTTGGATCGATATTTTTTAGTTGGAAAAAATTCTTTTTCGGAGACTCCATTTGGAATAAACGCAACTGGTTTTTTGGTGATTTCAGATTTTTTCGCTAACTCTATGCTGGGGGCTATAATGCCATCTGCATGAGAAACAAGTTGCTTGAGGTAGAAGTGTGAATATCTGCCCCTTTCATATTGCTCAAGAAACTTGGATGCATGGTTGGTACAAACTAACAAAAAAGGTCCTTTTTTTAGTCCCTTAGTCGTCAGCGAGGAATGATAATAATCGTGCCAATGAACAACGTCTGGCTTGAAATCGTCAATTGTTTTGTTGAGGATTTTCTTTGCGGTCGTAAAACTTTTCAAATACCTCAGTGATTTTGAATAAAGCGTGTTTTTGTCTGCGTGATTTTCACAAACAGCAAAGCGATTAACACTGTGGGTGCCAAAGTTTTCCTCAAAAAGGGTTACTTTATTGTAACAAATATGAAGTATTAGCACCTTGCAGTCGAACGCATGCAGCGCGCGACTGATTGCATCTATATGGTTTGAGACGCCCCCGACCATTGGGAGATAGTCGTTAGTTACAAATAGAACTCGTCGCATATTGGGTCAATTGTCTTCAAGAGTGGTTTTAATCCTAGTTCTTAGAACAATCAGCTTTCTTTATAATTTATGGATTCATTTTTCTTTTTGTATGTTGAACAAACTGTCGCAAAAAAGCCAATGGTTAAGATGCTTAATGTTACTACTAAAAAAAAGCCAGATATCGGTGTGTAATTGAAGGATCGTCGTAAATCTCAACGATATTCGTTAATGTTTCCAATAGCCCAAGTATTTCAAGGAAATTGGTATGCAGGTGGATGAACCTAGTAGTAAGCCCTTTATATTAATCTCAATAAGATATTATTTGCCAGGATTTCGTTCAGGGGGCCCAGTCAGATCAATAAGTAATTTGGTAGAGGCATTTGGCAACGAGTACAATTTTTTGATTGTAACCTCTGACAGAGACTACCTTTCCTCAAGTTCGTATCCTTTTCCTAAAATGCTGTGGATTGAAGAGGGCAAGTCAAAAATCATTTATTTGCCTCCTTCGAGGTTTAATTTCGTTAAGATTTTAAAAATCCTTCAGCAAGAAGGAGTTAGTTTGATATACGTTAATAGCTTTTTTGATCGTCAATTCAGTTTTTCCTTGCTTTTGCTCAAATGTATTTTGGGAAAAAAACTACCGCCATTATTATGTGCACCAAGGGGTGAGTTTTTTGATGCAGCTCTCGTTTCAAAGCGGATGAGGAAAAGACTTTATATTGGCCTTTTCAAAATCATGAAGCTTTCCAAAAAGGTGGACTTTCACGCTACGTCAACTTCTGAAGTCAAAACAATAATAAAGAATTTTGATCAACCGACAAATATCCATTTGGCTAAAAACATAGTTCATGGAAATTTGTTTCTTGAGAAATTATATGCGGTCAAAAAGTCAAGAAAGAGAGCCCCTTTTAGGGTCGCTTTCATGGCACGGATCCATCCAAAGAAAAACTTGGATTTTGCAATTAAAAGACTATTATCGCAAAGGTTTCCCATCCAATTCAATATCTATGGACCCGTTGATGATCAGAATTACTGGAATGAATGCAGAAGTTTAATTGACAGTGCTAAATCAAATTTAAAGATACTTCATCACGGAGCGGTACCTCATCAACAGGTTTTGAGTGTTTTAAACGATAATGATCTATTTCTTTTCCCGACAAAGGGTGAAAATTTCGGTCATGTGATTTGTGAAGCTCTGCTGGCTGGGTTGCCTGTAATAACCAGTGATCAAACGCCCTGGAACGAAATTGAGAAATCAAAACTCGGTTGGTGTATAGATCTAGCTCGTCCAGATATTTTTGAACAAAAAATCCAAGAGGTTGCATCGTGGAATAAGAGCGAACTTCATATGTTTAGGTCTCGGCTAAGTTCATTCTGTGACAAACATTTTGCTTTAAGCAATCAGTGGGAAGCCTCAGAAAAAATGTTTAGAGAAATATTGGGTTAGGTCGACGGCAACTAGATCTTGGGTTTAGTTTCATGAACTTTTTTATATGGCCGAAACCAATTGAAAATGGATTTGGTGTAGTTACAAAAATTTAGGCGGATATTTCTATTACCAGTGGTTTTTAAAATGCCTCTATTTGGGTCAACGGGACATAAAGATGTTAAATTTAATTAAAAGCAGTGGTTTTCTCAGCCGCGATTTCAAACAGTTTAGTCCTGTGGTCTATAATTGTATCTTTGCATTCATGCTTTGCTCCGGCTTGAGTTTACCGTTTTTGAACATGTGGCTTGTCATCGACTTTGTATCTCCAATGAGATTGCTTTGGGTCGGTTTTTTATGCACATTTTTGGCGGTGACAAGTCTTAATAATTTGAAAATTAGCGGTTGCTCATTTTTGCTCGTTGCCTGGATGTTATGGCATGTCGTTAATCCAATAGCTGCTGACGGGTCAATTGGTGCAGCCATCAGTCGATGTTTTCAAGTGTTTGTTATTTTGGCGGTAATATTTGCCACTCACCAATCAAAATTTTCACTCCAAAAATTCTGCCTTTATATATCACCAAAATTTTCGTTATTTTTTGGAATGTTATTTATTTTGTTTTTAGTTGCAAAATTCTTTTATCATGAACTTTTTTACTTTTTGAACCGTTCAGTTATTGGATCTACGTCAAACTTTTCTATTTTTTGTGCTCAGTTTATGGCGCTGTACCTTTTTAAGTATTTTTTTGAGCATAGTGATAAAGGCTCTGTTTCTTGGAGTTCAATATGTAGGTTGGCGCTGCTCATCCTTCCTTTCCTTTGTTGGCAAATCCTCTCTTCGGGCCGAACTGGTTTCGTTTTAATGCTCCTTATTTTTGGGGCTTTTGGATTTTCTCGTTCTGGGTTTAGAGGTGCGTTTATAGGAGCGTTAACTTATGTTTTATCCGTCCTGTGCATCGAATTTTTCCTGGGAGCGCTTGAAAGCCTCGTGGCAATTTTTACAAGCGTAGACATCGCAACTGTGCGCCCGTTCCAGGCTGATGCAGGGGAAATTGGAATGTTCAGATTTAAGACGATAGGCGATAGAATCAGCTTTTTAGACATAGAAAATTTCAGCGGTTTTGGATCAATACTGATTGCTTTGGATAACCTTTTGTCTATGCGTATAACGCTTTTTTTCAACACGTTGGATGTTATAGACGGGCAGATGCTATTATTTGGCTATGGGTTAGAAAATATGCGTGTATGGAATGGTTTCCAATTTTTGCACCCTCACGTTGAGCTTTTGAGACATTTGGTTGAATTGGGCCTTGTAGGGGCGTTTCTAGCAGTTGCGATTTATTTGTATCCGGTTATTAAAAAGCCGAGAAGTCCGATTGAGGTATTTTCATTGTTATATTTAGTTTCTTTTTTGGTCTCTACTTTGGCACAATCTTCCGGTCCGTTGTCTCACTTAAATAATGCTGTTCTTTTTTGGATGGTTTACGCTCGAGTGACAATGGTAGATAAAAAATAGACTGTCGCTTTAGCGCTTTTGTGGGCTAGATGATTTTGGGCAACAAATAAATGAAATCGCTATAGAATATCAAATTAACTAAATTTCTTCCATTTTAGAGTTCGCTATGTCGTTGGTGTCCAAAGAATTTGCCAAAATTTTAGAGAGGCACTTCAATCTTATCTTTTCACACTTGTTTTTTTTTGGTTTCAGCTTTGAGGATTACTTATGAGTTTGGACTCTGGTCTTCGGATATGCGCAGTTATTCCTTGCTATAATGAAGAAATCACTATTGGAAGAGTCGTGAGTTCCTTCAAAGCACGAGTTTTGAACATTACGGTTTATGTTTGTGACAACGGTTCGACTGACAACACCGCGCAAGTTGCGGAAGCCGCTGGTGCCATAGTTTTGACAGAAAAAAGAAGGGGGAAGGCTAACGCTTTACGCAGATTACTCTCAGAGGCCGATGCCGATATTTACGTATTATGTGATGGTGATATGACATACGATATTGAAGCTACACCAGTCCTCATCGATACATTGAAAAAAGAGCGGTTGGACATGGTTGTGGGAAGGCGTGTAAGCGAGAAAGGACATAATACTTGGAGGTTTGGGCATGGGTTTGGCAATTGGGCTTTTACAAAGTCCTTGGGGTTGCTGTTTGGCGGGGAAATGCACGATGCATTATCAGGGTTCAGGGTTTGTTCAAAGAGATTTGTTAAATCATTTCCCTTTCTTTCTAAAGGCTTTGATATAGAGGTAGAATTTACAGTACACGCTCTTGCAAACAGTTTGGCTATATTAGAAATCCCGACCCGATATTTTGAACGTCCAACAGGATCATTTAGTAAATTACGTACGTTTAGGGACGGTTGGGTATTGATGAAGACTATTTTACGTCTGACATTGGACTATCATCCACTGAGAGTGTTTTTGATTGCGTCTCTGTTGCAGATTGGACTTTCGATATTTTTATTCATTCCTGTGTGGCTTGAGTTCCTAAGTAGTGGCGAAGTGAGCCGATTTCCTACGGCGATACTTTGCTTAGGCCTGATGATAACGGGTTTGCTGTCAGTAACTTTGGGCGTAATACTCGAGTCAATTGCGAGGCAGTCCGTAGCCATAAAGAGGCTAGCATTCCTGTCTATTAGATCTATACATTGCGACCCAAAATAATTTTTCTTACCTGGATTTTCCCACTCTAAATGCTAAGCGAAATTGACAACCGATAGCAGATATTTCAGTTTTTGGAAGTGTCTATAGAGCTTAATTCATAGACGTGATCACTGTCTGAGATCCATTTTTCCAAAAGTGAATTTTCTTTACTGTGAAAATCGTTTTTCGTTTTAATGGTAATTTCGTAACTCTCCTGAAGGAGCATCAGCAACCGGCGTGCGGCCTGCCCATCACCAGCTAAGTCAAGTAGCAGGAGCTTAGAGTGTTGGGGATATTTGTTCTTGAGTTTGGTGGCTAATTCCCAGTCATTTTTGTGAAAGCCCAGCATGTCGTAAAGGTACCTAGGCCCGTTGAGTACATAAAGATAGTCAGCGCTTTTTTTCCATTGAGACACTTTATCCCATGTGATTTTCTGCGTAGGATTTGGATAGAGTGTTCCATAACCAGCACGCATGTGACCGTTTAGGTGGAATCGAACAACGGTTGGAGAAAAACCGTTACCCTCCATATCAAGCAGATGAATCGTTTTGCCTTTGGGGTAGGATTTCTGTATCGATCGCGCAATCATCTCCAAGTTAGGGTCTATTCGTGGTGCTGGGACTATTTTGTCTCCGGCTCCAACAATTGTTACCAGCGCTGTAAGCCACGAAAGTGAGGTATAAAACACCTGTCTTTTTAAACTCCAATTCAGAAAATCTTTGAATAGAAGTAACAAGAGACCAATAAAAACCACCAAGCCAGCAGGTGCCATGTAGCGAGATAACGACGCCGCTTTTGAGGCCTCATATTTAGTAAATGCAATACAGTAAGCAGTGATTTGGAAAAGGTAACAACTAAGAAAAAATCCAACCGCCAAAAAAATTATTGTGTGATACGGGGGGCTATTAAACCTATTCCTCAGTCCAGGAATTATGAAATAGGACGCGAGCAAAAGTAGTCCTAATGGGCCATAAGGTCTACCTTTAAACTCATTGAAAGACGAAACTAAAATTTTTGGTAGAACATCAAAATTAGAAAATGTTCCAGGAACAAAAGACTTGTTAAAACCATTCTCTGCAGCGTAATGACTCCAAGCCGCGGTTAAAACTAGAGCTGGAATCAAGTATGAAAATTTTAAAAGTCCAAGTTTGGCAATGTTGGCGATCAAGTTTTTTACTCTGTAAGTGTACATATTATACGTATTGACGAGCACCAAAATGATCATGAGCAAAGCGGAAAGGTAAATGCCGCTCTGCTTTAATGCTGCGGAGGCGATAATTAATACGATGATTTGTAGGTCTATTGAGTTTGTTTTCTTGCCAAAAAAAGTTTTTTCATTAACTTTACATACAACGCACATGAATAGGTGGGACAGACAGACGGCAAAAATCGGGTCTGCATAGGAACTCACAACCAGAGTGCTGCCTAGTAATGCTGCCCAGGGAATAAATAGTAATGACGACGCGGCGATCAGGGCGATTAAAAAATTTAGGCCTAAACGCTCTTTTTTTTGTAACGTTATCCAGGTCGGTAACCATAGAAACAGACTGGAAAAAAACATTACATTAAAAATCCCCCCTGGGTTTATTGAAAACTTTGAGTTCACAGTGTTTGCCCATGCATGGAGCATTGCTCGCGCCCAGGGATATATAGGATGTACGTGATTAATTGCAGGCAATTCAGAGGTGGGTAGGTGCCCTTCACGGAAAATATATTGTGCTCCAACGAGCCAATGTGTCATGTCATCCCACAATGGTTCATTGCTTACTGTTGCTAACATAAGCATTGGTGTGGCTACCAATAGACTTGATGCTAATAAACCAAGATCATGCTTTATTTGAGTTTTTGATCTAACAACACCAACGATGGTAGTTAGTGTGAAAAAGAAAAATAAAATTAGAGTTTGAAACTCGAATATTAACAGTGAACCAATAACAAGCAAAATATAAATCGCAGCTAAGCCTATTAGTGGCATGCATGGCGCGAAACCTTTTGAACCCAAAACAGCTCGCCCCGTGAAGTGCAACATTAAATAAATAACCAGGCAGGATATAAGGACCAGCGTTTCTTCGAATGTTACAAAACGGTATCCTGACATTTCACCTAACCAGAAAAAATCCTTGAAAATCTAACTTAAAATCAAAAAATGGCATTTGTAAGCGCTTCTTTGATTTTTAGTGACGCATCTCCAGTGCCATATGGATGAGAAGAATTTACCATGTTGTTGAATGCGTCAATGTCTGTCAAAAGTGAATTACTCTTCTCGACTATTAAATTGATATCTGTACCCACGAGTTGTATCGTACCATCCGCTAGTGCCTCTTTACGCTCTGTTTTTGACCTAGTGACTAGTACAGGTTTGTTTAAGAATGGAGCTTCTTCTTGTAACCCCCCGCTGTCAGTTATTAAGAACCTGGACTCCATGAGAACGTAGCAAAAAAGCTCGTATGGCAAAGGATTTATTAGGAATATGTTTTTGGTTTCACCAAGAATGCCTTTTACAACTCCAGCAACATTTGAGTTGGGGTGTACGGGAAATACAACACTAGTGTGTGGATTAGAGCCGGCAATTTTTTTGACTGCCTCACAAATGTTCTTGATACCATGTCCAAAATTCTCGCGACGATGACAAGTTACTAAAATGAAATGATTTTTCATGGGCCAGTTTGGCAGCATTAAATTTAATCGTTGGTCGAGTCGATTGCGGTGTGAGCTATCATAACGGATCCGCTTGACTACATTTTGGAGTGCATCAATAACCGTGTTGCCGGTTACAAAAATTCTATTATCTGATACACCATTGTGTAACAGATTTTGACGATTGCTTTCGGTAGGCGCGAAATGCAAGCTCGCAGTAATCGTCGTCACCCGCCGATTAAGTTCCTCAGGAAATGGCGAATTTAAGTCGTCAGATCTCAAGCCCGCTTCAACATGCCCTACTGGTACACCCATCAAAAATCCTACCAATGCTGCTGAAACAGAAGTCATAGTGTCGCCATGCACAAGCAACATGTCTGGGTTCAATGACGTAATGACCGGCTTTAGGCCTCTCATAACGTTTGTCATCAGATCGACAATGTCTTGGTCCATTTTCATTAAGTTTAAATCCGTGTCGACAGGGAGGTCAAACAACTCAATCACTTGGTCGAGCAATTCTCTGTGCTGCGCGGTAACGCAAAGATGAACTTTGAAATTGTCATCGTAAGACAGGGAATTATAGACCGGCGCCATTTTAATAGCTTCCGGCCTAGTGCCAAATACTAGCATGATTTTTTTTCTCATATTTCTACCACCGCTAGTGTACTCGAAACTAAAAGGTACGAGTTCGTATTATTTGGGGATGCGACGTATTGATCGCCGCTATCTAGAGCCACGAGTGAAATTTTAGGGTATTTTTGGCCAAACTTCAGAGAAAAATTGTTCGCACCTATCAGAATATCCGTATCCTGAAGTCCGGCACTTCAAATGCCCTTTGTTCGCTATTTTTTCCCTGCACTTTTGGTATTTCAAAAAATACTTACACTTTCTGGCAAGTTCTTCGTCATCTGAAAAAAATGACGCTTCACGATTCTCTTGAAAAAATGCTTTTTGCTCATCTGTATTCTCCGCCAACATGAATCCTCCGCAAGCGGGTATTTCGAAAGTGCGATTTGTGCTTTCATCCTTGGCTAGTTTTCTCAAAAAACAAAGGTTAATTTTTGTCTTTTCAATAATTTCAATAAAGTCATCTGAGTAGACAGGATATCCATGAACCAAAAGGTTTGGATGTTTGTTTCTATAAGACCATTTTCTCCATCCGTTTCCCCAAATGTTTACTTCTAGTCCACTTTTAGCAAGGTAAAGAATTGAATTGGCCCGATCCTCCTCAAAACTTCCAATAAATGAGATATCTAAACATCTTTCAGGTCTTTTTAATCGGTTTAGCCAACTCTCATCGAATGCTTTGGGTATGTAAAAAACGTTCTTGGCGCCAAGTTCTTTTAGGTCGCCAAATGTTTTTGATTTGGTTGTAATAACCGCATCAAAAATTCCGAGGGATTGTTCGAAGGCTCTGTTGCGGAAGCTAGAAACGGCCATATTGTCACCAGATGCAAAAATGAGCTTTATTTTCGGAAAATTGGATTTGATTGATAGCAGTGTAGCGGGTCGAAGATTTATGGCCTTATCGCTCCAAAAAAAGTCGAATTTGCCAATAAAGCCACTTCGCACCCATTTTTTTAGATGGTCATTAATTTGTGTGGGGTCGGCCATTGGAGTAAATTTACGTTTAGCTCTTTCTATCAAACTGGAGGTTCCATCCAATCCGGGTAAGTAGGGTATTTTTTCTGATGATAAAGATGTAATTTGACAGCCAACTCGGATAAAAGCGTCACGCTTCGACTTGCTCTCTGTGTGGGTGTTTAAATCACCAATAAAAATGCCCTTTAGTGAGCCAGGTAACAATTGTTTTTGCTCAAAATTCATAGTTTTTTAAAATCTCCCGGCAGAAAGTCAGACAAGAAGTTGCAATTGTCAACGATAATTAGCCTAACAATCTGCCCTCTGTTGGATGTTAAGAAACCGTATCTTGTTTATTTTGATGATTATTAGCTTAAGTTTATTGAGGCGTATCACGTCGGTGAATCCTGCTATGTTGATCGGACTCCTTTAATGTTTAGAAAGGAAGAAGAACAATGCCCGTAACGAGATGTGGAAGCCATGATTGAGAGTATTATTCGTAAGTCTTTGGTTTACCTTGGCTCTTCGACACCATTTCAAATTTTGAACTTTCTTGGTGGAGTCCTGCTCGCCAGAATGTTGGTTCCGGAGCATTTTGGTTTAATCGCGTTAGCACTTGCTGCAAAAGAATGGGCAAGTATCAGTATCATTTGTGCTACCCCACAGTTTTTTATTTTAGGTGACGGGAGTGAGAGCTCTTTTCAGAGAAGTTACACGTTGGCATGTATAGTAGCTGCAATTTTAATAAGCCTTGGTTTGGTGTTTTGCCTTTCCCAACAGCATAATTTTAAAAGTAATTTTCCGGAAATAATTTTCATTTTTTTTGTTTGTGAGGGAGTTGTAGTTGTGTCTAGTATTATGCTCGCACCTTTAGAGCGTGACCTAGAACTGCTAAAGTTATCATTGATCCGAAATAGTTCTTCTATTTTTGGAACAGTTGTGGCAGTTACGGTCGCTTTTTACTCTCAGTCAATATGGGCACTGGTGGCAAAGGAAATTGCTGTCGCATTAATCCTGTTAAGTTTTGGTCTATTTTACTGTAATCAAAAATTAAAATTAAATTTTTCCGGGATGCCAAAACAAGTTTTTCCTATGATTAAATATGGTTGGTCTTTAAATTTCTCTCGAGCTTGTGAAATCCTATTTTATAGACTACCCGATGTATTAGTGGCAAAATTTTTAGGGGTGTCTTTGACTGGTCATTTTGTTCAGGC
>CACNSW010000043.1 GCA_902623185.1 uncultured SAR116 cluster alpha proteobacterium | reverse complement strand
ATTGCAGGTTATTTTGCCAATTCATGCACTTGAAAAACGTGGGAGTACAACATTAGCTGCAATGCATTCAGATCCAGAAATTGAGGAGTACTGTAATGATCTTCACCACTATCTGCAACCAGAAGGCTGTTACAATGTTCAGTTGATCAAAACTGCGGATGGACGGGTGCGCTGTTTTGAGGTTAATCCCAGAATTTCAACAACTTTTTGTATGGTCATTCGGGCGGGCTTTGATCCCTTCAAACTTTTCTGCGAGGGTGTGTCGGCAAGGAATAAGATGGTTCCCATACCCAAAATACGGCTTGTAAGGCATTGGATCAACGAATTTGTTGAGGCCGATTAAGTGAACGTTCTGATCTATGGCGGCACGAGGTTTATCGGCAAAAAAGTTGTTGATAACCTGCTCGCGGCAGGACATCAGGTCACTCTCATATCGCGGCGTGAAGCTTCGCCCCATTTACGACTGAAAAGTATCAAAGCCGAACGTGAGGACAGTTACAAGCTTCTTAGAGACAGGCATTTTGACTGCATCCTTGATTTCATAGCGTATGATGTAAATGCAGTTGAGACGGCCGTCAGTCTAATGCCTACCACACCTTATATTTTAATCTCCACTGCTTGGATAGATGCGAGGAAGAGTGGGGCGCGTCGTTTCCTATCATTTGAAGACAATTACGTGACGCAAAAAATTGAAGCGGAGGCGTTTTTGGAGAACATACGCCGGCACGGTGGAAAGGCTACCATTTGCCGCCTCCCAATTACCCTCGGTGCTGATGACCATTCAGAAAGATTTAAATTTTATACTTCCCGACTGTTGGGTAACAAAGGTGTGATTTTACCGGGCGGGGGCAAAAGAAAAACCCGAATTGCCTTCCGGGATGATGTAGCCAAAGCACTTTCTGCTTTAGTCGTGCACAATGACCCTTGTAAGGAGATGATCTATGATGTGCTCCCAGACGCTGAGATCAGCTTGGTGGAATATGTTAAATTAATTGCAAAGGGACTTGGCATCGACGCACATCTCGTAAATTTAGAGCCGAAACTTATCGAGGAACATTTTTCGGAATATCTCGATATGGAACCTCTATGGCGTGAAGTTCAGTATTCCACATTGTATCCAAATTTATTTGAAAGGATGCGGATTCCAGTTACTGGGTATCGAGACTGGATATTGTTTCTATGCAAGTTACCCGAGATGACGAACCAAAGTGGGAAGAATGCTTTCTTGCAGCCGGGTGTCTTGTTAAGGGAAAAAGAGTTTTTGAAATGCCGATGATCAGTGAAGATGTGAAACAAAAAATTCTCAATTTACTTCGTGATGTTGGCAAAAAGATCTGTCAAATGCAGGATGATCATACATGGCGTAAGGTGTCGAACTTTGAAGGTTTCAAGACAGGTGGTGATCAGCAAGCAAACAGCATTCTTGTATCAGGCTTGAGCCATATCACACCAGAAATACCGGTCTTCTCAGAAGAGATCCCCCATTCGATAGACGACAGAACAGAACAATATTGGCTAATTGACCCAATTGATGGCACATCAAGTTGGCATGGCGGTTTTGAGGGTTATGTGACCCAGCTTGCCCTTATTTCAAATAATGATATTGAAATGGGTGCTATCTATTGGCCATGTCGCGACATCATGTTTTATGCAGATATTGCTGGTGTATTTATTAATGGTATGCCCGCAAAGGCCGCTCAGCGAAGAACCCCTGCCATACTTATCGACAATTACCCTGAGCCACGGGGAATTGCTGCAGAATTAATTAAGCGAATGCCTGATCTTGACTATAGGGAGTGCGGTAGTCTTGGCCTGAAATCAGTTTTGGCGTTAACAGGTGAGGCAGATTTGTTTGTCAAGAATGTGACAGTTCGTGATTGGGATCTGGCGCCTGCTATGGCTTTTGCCAAATTTGGCAAAGGGTTTATTGTTGATTTTCATGGGCAAAATTTTGTGATTGGTGCAAGTATTAAATATTTAAGTGGGTTGATTGTTAGCCACGACAATCAACTTGCGAAAGAATGTCAAAGAATCTTAACTTCACAGTCTTAAGTGGACTGTTTAGTTGGGCGTGCATTAATCTTTGTTGAGTAGCAACACCACTCAAAAACTATCAAACGCCAATATCAATCACTGACTCTACGGTTCAATAGGCTATTCACCGGACAAGCTTATTGATCAAATCTATCGTGATTTATTTGCTAAAAGAGTTTTTCAGCAGACGTGAGAGCTGAATATCTATTCTTTTCTTATGATTTCCATAATCGCTTCAGCAAAGTTACTGTATCTACCGTACATTTGACGAAATGAGCGTCTTTTCATGTATCCCTGGTCGAGTTCACTCGCAGTCTCAATCCACATAATGTCTGGTTCTTTTTGATATTGAGTATTAGTGCCCATTATTCCCATTAGTCCAGCATTTGTAACGCCAATGACCTTCCTTGTGCTTGAAGTTCGTCTGGCCACCGCAAGAGCATTTGAAACACCACCGACTACAGTACAAACAGTTTCCAGCGTTTCAAGTAAAGGTTGCTTGCTTACATCCGTGAAAATATTGTTTGAAACCCTTTCGGAAAGTTTATTGTTTAAGAAGATTTTGTTTTTTTGTGACTCTCTTGGGTGCCATCTCACCAATAGTCTTTCGTATTGAAGAGAAGAGCACATTTCCTCGATTATGTTGAAGAAGTTCTCAAGGTTTGCTAGTTCTTCTGGCGTGTCTAGTGGACCCGGAAAAGCAATAAGAAGATCTTTTTCTTTTTCTAGTTGTCCCTTTTTCAAATAAGGTGGTGTTATCACGGTGCCGCTACCATATCCAAACATATAATTAACAACTTCCTTGTCGGGTGCATAGATCAGTAGCATTGTACCACCATCTCCACTCAAGTAAGGTAGGTAATCAAATTTTGTGGGTCGATATATTCGTCTGTGAAAAATAAGTCCAAAAACATATCTGAAAATAAAGTTTATTATAGATCTAAAAATCCTTTTAAAAACGTGCCTAAAATAACGAGGATACTTTTCGTAATTAAGTAGCTTATTTAGATTGCGATTGATTAAATTTGATTGTTTATGTGTTTTGCTCACATCTATGTAAAATTGCCATGCAGCATGGTGCAATCCCGAAACCTGAACCCAAATCGATTGTATGCCTTTGGCATTTAATTCATGTCGCAGAAAGCGCATTTCTGGAGTTGACAGGTTTCCGGCAATAAACAAATCAATCTCACAAATTGCTTTGACGAGACGCTTGATTGAAATGAGGGCTAAAAATTTATTTCCAGAGCTTATCTTAAAAATGTAAATCTCTCTAACACATTTGAAGTTTTGGCATCTTCTCAAAATTTCTCGTTGTGCTTCTTTATCCACTTCTACATCTAACAAAATAGAAAAATTCAATTTGTCTGCAAATTTTTCGAACAACGGAACATAAAATTCGTCAAAATAGTAATGAACTTGGATATGGATTAAAATATGAGGAAACTTTTTAGTTGTTGCCATTTTGCTTTCCTACAGTTCCGAAAGGCGCACAAAAAATAATGTCAAAACTTCTTATGGTTTCTTGCCAAATTCTAATTTGGATAAAAAGAGCCATATTAAATGCTGCGCAAAATTTTTATAGATATGCTGTCTTTATTCTCTTTCTCATTATAAAATTTAATTAAAATTTTTACCTATTGGTCTGAGCGCTATTCTGGACTCGCTGGTGTCGATTGGTCAAAATATTTGGGAGCGCTTATGCTGTGACTTTTCGTCAAAAAAAGAGCTAAAAGCAAGTGGGTTTTGATTTGATAAGACATTAACCCCGTTGCCGTAAGAAGAGATTTAGATATGAGATTAATTCAGAGACCGTAGATTATGTTGCTGGCCACTTGGCTAATAATTGTACCTCGTTGCTTCCAGAGCTGTTAGAGTCGCTTCTCTCTTATCGGTTGATGCAGCCGTGGAATTTATGGGAATATTATTTTGCTCCTTGTTCAATGTGAATGGCATTAAACAATGTTTAACTCGAAAAATCGTTTCCTTGTCATTGCGGCTCACCCCGATGATGAAGTTCTTGCGATAGGCGGTATTTTGACCCGTGCTAGAGACGCAAATGTGGAGGTTGCAGTTCAATTTCTTGGCGAAGGTATCTCGGCGCGGTTCGATCCTGGAGATTTTGGCAATGCTGACTATGAAATGGCTATGAAGACGCGCATGGATGGTGCGAAGGCCGCTCTTAATTTGCTCGGGATCAACAAGGTTCATTATGAAAACCAATATTGTTGCCGATTTGATAGCCTGGACATCCTTGATTTAGTAAAATTGGTGGAGTGTCAAATTGTCGATTTCAATCCAACGCATATTTTTACGCATAACCCCATCGAGGTAAATGTTGACCATAGAATAACTTTTAGGGTGGTTGAAACGGCAACTAGACCAAAACCCGGACTCGCATTGCGAGAGGTTTATTCTTTTGAAATTCCATGTAGTGGCAACTGGACATTCGATGATAGCTTCAAACCGAATCTCTATGTGGATGTGAAAGAAGTTTGGGATCAAAAAATAGCCGCTTGGAATTTTTATGAGGGTGAAGCACGTGACTTCCCGTTTCCACGGTCGGTCAAGGGGCTGGAAACTATGGCTCAATATCGAGGTATGCAAGCTGGGTTAGAGCTTGCCGAAGGTTTGAGATTGCTTCGCGGTGTGGTCACTTCTGATTGACGTGCAGCTATGGCAAATAACAAGACGATCAAAGCGACACAAATTGCAATTATCTGTGCAACCAAAGATCGTCCAGAAAAGATCAGAAATTTGCTCGATAGCGTGGCTGGGTTGGAAAGTCAGCCCGGACAAATTCTAATTGCAGACGGTGGGCATAACCTTAATTCACTGGTCAAAGAGTTTAACAAACGAATTAACGTAACATGTCTCTACTGCCCAGAGCCAGGCCAGATATTGCAGCGCAATTATGCGCATTTGATGCTCCGCGGCGATATTCGTCTCGTTCTGCATCTGGATGATGATATTACTTTGGAGCCGGCCAGTCTCAGCAAAGCGCTTAGCCATTGGAATCGACTTACCTCAGGAGCCGGAAAGCCTCTAGCTGGTATGGCACTTAACGTGATTAATTTACCCAAGAAAAAAGATAATTTTCTGCGTCGGTTAGCAATAATTCGCGTTGAACCTATGGGGCGTGTTTGGTCCTCAGGCTTCACCAGCCCACATGGGCCAGTTTGTGAAGGGATAGGAGAGATAGTGGAAAGTTCGTGGTTGGTTGGTGGTGCTGTCTTGTGGAGTCGGGAAGTCTTGGCAAAACCTCACCCATTGTCTTTTCCGACGCGTTGGGCAGTGTGTGAGGATGTAATTTTTAGCTATCCCCTGTCTCATGATAACCGTCTGGTCGTTTGTGGCGATGCGGTTGTCCAACACCATGACAGCTACATTAATCATAATTTCGCGAAAAGCGTATTTTACGGCAAAAGCCAGGTGGTTATGCGGTATGTCCTAGTGGCGTCCAATGACGATCTTAGCAAGCTAGCTTTTTTTTGGTCCAGTGGGCTACACATTTTAGGCTATATGGCGTGCGCAATCCCAGGCAATAAAAACGCGCTTGGCACAGGACTTGGCATGCTTTCAGGTCTTTTCCAGGTTTTTTTCGCGCAATTTACTTACAAGAGCCACATTGAGCTAGCGCGTGATTTAGCGAAGTGATGCAGATACCCAAATTCAAAAAGGACCAAAATCATATAGACGGCAATCGCTCTAACTCTTTGATATAGTGAACGGTCTTAAAAAATCGTGGAGCGTCAGTTGCCGATTTTAAGGATAATATTAGTTATTTAAGCGATCCACAGTTGTTTCCTTTTAGAGAGAGCAAAAATACTTAGCATCTAAAGAGATCAATGCCCGCTTGATAATAGAAAACAACTAGGCAACTATAAAACAAGGCAGAAAAGATGAAGTTAACTTGATATATAAATGTCTCCTAAAGTCTCGATTTAGGAGTCCTTGATTCTAAATGTTTTTCTGCCCTGGATAGGCGCTCAATGTTACCAACATCAATCCAAGTTCCGTCAAAAAATTCACCAGTAAGGTGTTTTTTCATCGCAAGATCAGACAAAAGTGGTTCAAGAGCAAAAACTTCGTCCGCAATATTTTCAAAAATTCGTGGCGAAAGCAAACTCATCCCACTAAATGTTAATGAGTTTACGTCATCTCTCTGAGAGACTCGCCCCCTATCCAATTCAAAGTCACCTTTCTCATGGTGTGAAGGATTCTTAACTAGGACCAAATGGCCGAGCGTTTTATCTTTTAGGGTCTTAGACAAATCAGGCACGTAACTAGTATAGACATCTGAATTTATCAGCCAAAATGGAGACTGGCCGATTTTTGGTAAAGCGTTTTTTATGCCGCCACCCGTACCCAGCACCCGTCCCTTCTCTTCAACGATGCTTACCTGCAATCCAGTAAAGTCTCGGGTTTCGATGAAATCCTTAATTACGTGTCCAAGCCAATGCACATTAATTATAATTTCGGAGAATCCAGCCATCCTCAGTTTCAATATCGTGTGCTCTATAAGAGGTTTACCACCAAGTTTAATCATCGGCTTAGGTATTTTTTTCGTTATGGGGCCAAACCTTTTGCCTAAACCGGCAGCTAATACCATTGCTTTCATTGGAGCTTCTCTTGATACTGATCAACTATATGTCTAACGATTGGTTCAATTTGAGTGAAGCGATCAATTTTTTCATAGTCATAGTAGATTCGAATTATCGAGTCCCAAATTGATTGACGTACCAAAAACCGTTCAGACGTTGGATCAATTAATGATTTGGTTTGATTTTCAATCTTTTTCAAAAGCGCGCTATTTTCTTTGCTTTGGACCAATACGTCCAACTGTTTTCTTTTCCAAAGGTTGATTTGTCTTAAATATTCTGAAAAATCTGCACCTAAATAGTTTAAAGCACGCAAGAACATATCTAAAGTGCGCGCGCCATCCATAGTCAAAGATCTGTTGGCAAAGAAGAAATGTCCAGATGGCTCAAACCCGAACACCGCACGTTCTTCCAATGTTTTTGTCACGACGTTACGGTCCCCCACATTAGCCAATACAGGGTAACCGCCTCTTTGCTCAACATTTTGCAAAAAACTAGTATTAGCTATCGCCGATGCCACAACTGCTTCAGGTTTTTGCTGAGCTAAAATCTCATAGAAAATCAATGCTAACTTTTCTGCTTCGATGACACCATAATCTCGCGTAGCAAAAACGGCTCTGTCACCGTCACCATCAAAGGCAACGCCATATGCTGCGTCATGGCTTTCTAAAGCTAAAAGAAGCCGATCAGGATGAAGTGCGCCACAGTTTTCATTTATGTTATTCCCGTTTGGCGACATTGCAGTAAAAGTAAATCCTTTATTGAACTTTCCACTGATGCTGAGACAGCTAAATGAACCATTTGAGCAATCAATAACCATCCCACCTTTGGGTGCTTTAACAATCTTTGGTCCAAATATTGAGTCTAAATATGATGAAAAATTTCCTTTCAAAAAACTGGTTGTCCCATTCTTTTTTTTAGAAATCTTGCTTAAGCTAGATGACTGAATAGATTCTTCTAGTTGCTCTTCAATTTTTGCGCAAAGCTTCTTACCTGATGAGGCAAAGAGCTTAATACCATTATCACCTGCCGGATTGTGCGAAGCAGTTATCATAAGACCTAGTGAATAATTTCCATGCTGAAGGGCGTGAGACAAACCGGGTGTCGGTAAAATCCCCAAATCCACAACATTTATGCCGGCTTTGTTCAAGAGTCTGGAGAACAGGTTTGAAATAGTTTCGCCGGTTTGCCTGGTGTCTCGTGCGATTAGAACAGGGTTATCGCTCTCTTGGATGAACTGAGTGTGGGCAATCGAGATTATAAATTTGGTTAGAAATTCCTGCGTCATGAACCCTTCGCCAAATTTAGATCGAAATCCGTCATCTCCGAAAATTGGCATTGTCTAATCACTCCAGCATAATTTAAACATTTGTGCGACGGCTAACCTACAAATAGCCCCGTTTTTGCAATCGTCGATGCGATTAACGATACAACCAATGCATTTAGTGGCATGGCGAATTTGTCATTTACCCATGGTAACTTGATTGTTGGGATATGAACCTTTTGAGCGATTCTTGTGGGGCTATCAAGCGATACGTAAAGGTTATCGAAACGACAATCAAATTCATTTGTAATTATGATTGGCAGCGATTTGTGTGACACCATTTTTTCAATTTCGGAAAAGGCATCATCTTGATAACCAATGTCATCTATATGAGCCAAGAGAGTAATGATTGAACTTTCTGCTGACATGTCGATGTGTTTGTGGTTTTCCAAAACATCAAAGGCGCAGCTCCTGGATGTAACTTCGCTCAGATGTCGTGCTGCAAATTTGGCGATGTTGTAGTTTGTCCCACTACCAATACATTTCCAGCTTGTGCGGCTGATAAAACATTGTGCACCGTAATTGATCGCCAGATTAAGATCATGCGAGTTTGTCACGATAGATAGTGACTGCATAAGTTCGGAGAACCCATCTTGAACTTTTTCTAAAACCTTTCGATGCTGAGTGAATTCTCCATTCATCGCCAATTGAGCGTTGTGAAAAATATTAGATGTTAGATAAATCGATAGATCCAGCGACCATAAAGCTTGCCAAGGACCCACGCTGTTGCGTGAAATGTCTACTTGTTGGGCAATTGAAGTTTTATCGCCGCACCAATCTTCAAAACAGAAAATTGGGCATCCACTCGGCTTGGTTAAATTAAATGCTTGGGGTGGTTTTTCTCTTCTGCTTTTTTTCAGGTAAATCCACTGGGTTCTGTCATTCAGGTGGTCATTGTGAAAATCATACGGACGCGCTAAACGTAAAGTGATAGGAATCTTGCATGATTTTGTGTGTTCATTAACAAAATTCACTACATTATAAGCTATCGATTCGTCGAAGAAAGGTGCAAAGATTAGCATCTCGGGGCATTCCCTGATGCTTGATAGATCCAGCAATCTGATGGACTTTTCGAACGTATCAGCGGCTCCAGCGGTAAATTTCGAGAATGATAACTTTTTGTCGTGCTGTTTCCATTTCTTGATAGGGTTCTGATCACCTTCTTGATTACGGACAGCGCCAACCGTAATTGTTTTTGCCTGATGCTTAACGGTGTCAATGGTACGTCTCGTTTGTTCGTGAAGATATGAAAGTCTAAGTCTTATCTCCTCGCGTCTTTCTTTTGCCACCAGTGCCTTTTTGTCCTGTAGTTGAAACATCAATGCGTTTAGCTCCTTGAAGTTAGAGCCTTGGGTCATTTCACCATTTGCAATTGCTGTTTTGAGTGCTTGACAAGCGCTAGCAAAATTGTCCGCGTTCTCCATTTCCGACATAATGTTTGCATAAAATTGTTTGCGCTGATCCAACGCCAACGCCAAACGATAGCTCAGCACCTGGCCGGCGATGACAGATGGGATAAATGTAAAAAAAGGCGATGAATGAGGCATCTCAATTACGTTCAGAGTGCCTTTATCGCGATAAGATTGCAAAATGTACTTTTCTTGAGCTCCATTGGCAATGAATGAAACTCTATTTGAGTTTTTGAGAAGGTGTTTGAATACAATCTCCAAATCGGTTATTGATTTTTCTGAAACAATGATGATGAATGAATTTTTTATTCCGGCACTTAGCGTCTCTTCTATCGTGAGCGTTGCTATAGACTGATAACAACTCTCTGAAAATTTGATGCGGATTTCTTGTGCGCATGCCGAATTTGAGGAATTGTCGTACGCTACAAGCCAAGAGTTTGTCCTAGAGGCCTGCGCATACATAGTTTCATGTATTTCTTTCTTTTTGAGAGCTGACAAACTTTCCCCAAGTAAACCCTGTGCACCTATCAATTGGTTCAGATCAAGTCTCGAGATTTCCAATTGTTCAGGGCTGGTTGCCAAGAATTTTGCGAAATATGAGGTTAGTAAATACCCCAGAAATACATGTGCTGTGAAAGTTTTTGTAGATGGAACAGCTATTTCTATGTCTCTGCCATTTCCTATGTATAGGCAGCCATCAACTAGAAACGTAACGTCACCATCGCGTTTATTAGCCAATGCTAAAGTCCGAGCCCCACGTTCCTTTGCCATTCGGGCAAACACATTTGTGTCCACGGTGGTACCAGATTGTGCAATGACAATGACCAAGGTATCTTTCATTGATGGTTCGAGGTAGAAGCCACTCCCCTCTGAGGCCACATGGGGCTCGATTAACAGATATTCACGTAAGCCCTTGAGTCGCGCCCGCATGAAATAAGAAATTGCAACTGCTGCTGTGTAGCAGGTACCCATTCCGGTAATGATTATTTTTCTGATTTTTCCCGAGATTAAGTCGTCTTTTACGAATGGCGGTATTTGCTGATCGTCTATTAGGATATGATAGTCCTGTTTTTCATCTTTTGAATTGCCCTTGCGTTGTATAAGGAGGCCCAAAGTTTTTGAAATAATGTCTGGTGTTTCATATATTTCCTTCTCTAAAAAGTGTTCATAATGTTGCTTAGAAATGTCACGTGTAGTGATACTCGTAACAGCAAAATCCTCCGCCTCTAATGTGATTGATTTGGCGGTCGCGTGGTCAAACAATTTGACATTCGCGTTCATCACATTGGGTTGAGTTTCAGCTTTTATTGACGCCGATACACCGCTTTTTAACGAAAAAAAATGCCGCGAATATTCGACCAAGCCATAAATATCCGAAGCAAACATAATGCCATCTACAGATATTCCAAGGTAGAGACCTTGAGCACCTTTTTTAATAATGTGAGTTGTTTTGGGGTCATCTGAGGTCTGTAGGGTGATGGCAAAAGACCCATGCAGTTCTTTCATTAATTGACCCAGATCGGTTTCACTTGCCTCGATTGATTGAAGCAGTTTAGCTGGAATTGCAAGAGCATCGCTTGTACAGCAAGTTTTCTCGATTTCGTTCCAGTAAGGCTGTTTTTGACTTTGTGCAATGATATTGGAATGGTTGTAAATATCACCGTTAAGCGCTGCTGAAATTAGGACATTACGCCCAGTCTTTGGATGTTTGGCGTTTAGGCTCAATGGCAACGTATTAAAAATATCAATGGCACCTACAGAAGCCCACCGAGTGTGTGCTACGATCGTTGCCGTCTCGACCGCTCCACTCTGAACTAACAACTGAAAATCTGATTGTGATTGTATCAATTGTCTCAGCGTTCTTGCATTCTCACCGAGTTCGCCGATGTTTGAAAAGTGACGGAAAGTCAATAAGTAGCTTGCAGTCTCAAAGTTTCTAGAAAAAAACCAATTAACTTGCGTGTCACTAATACCTTTGGAAAGCATTTCGTTGCCGGTAAACGCCTTGGAATTTAGCATAATTGAGAGACCGAGTGAGTCTCTGCCACG
>CACNSW010000042.1 GCA_902623185.1 uncultured SAR116 cluster alpha proteobacterium | reverse complement strand
TTATAGGCTGGGCCACTAAATCAAAAACAGGTCTATGTAAAGTGACCTGTGACACAAATAACAAGTATGACATTGTTTTTTTGAGACCTCTCGCAACTGTGCTCATGGGTGGCATTTCAGTTTCTTTTTCAGCCTTTCATTCAACAGAAAAAGAGAAGTAAATATATTACCGTCTGATGCATCGACACAAACTGCACCTTAACTAAGGCAGCCTTATTTTCGGTTTTATGACTGCTTATATAAGCAAAAAAGTTTTAGTCCTGAACCCTGCATGTAAATATGAGATACGGTCTGGGTGTTTACTGATACCTGCCAGTTGAATGCTCATGCTAATTTATGTTGATACTTTGAGTTACAGAAAACCACAAACAAAAAATTATCATACCATTGGTTTATAACCATAAAATTGGAACGCTTGGAAAAAGTGGGATCGATGGATAAAAATTTTTCTTCTATTTCCAAATAAGAGAGAGGGGTGGTTTCCTGTTAAAACAAACTATCAAAGTCGGTTAGGTTTTAAATCAAGCTTGGAGACAAGATGTAGCCCAAGCTTCGTTAGACACGACTGATCATTAAGAACTTAAAACGTTGGGGGAGCTTCGGTTAATAATACCAAAGAAGAAAATTACTGATCCAAACACGAAGTTTCTGAGACATCCACGTTCTATTCAGACGATAAATCGCTACAACGTCACTGGAAAACTCCCAAACAAGCGGTTTTTGTAGGTGAATTTGACACCTAATGCCCAAGAGGATGTCAGGGTAAGTGCTGGCGAAATTGGAACAGCACTTGCCAGGTTGGCAACTTGACAGATTTCTCGGGCGCGTCATCATGGCTTTATTGGTTGGTAAAGAAAAAGTAGGTAAACGAAATGCAAAAGCATTATGAGGCGTTTTCAAAGAATGATGCGAATTTTGTGCCGTTATCGCCACTTAGCTTTATAACACGAACAGCAGATCTGTTCCCTGACAGAACGGCGATTATCTATGGTGATCGGCGCTATAGCTGGGCCGAGAGCTACGCGCGCATGCGGCGCCTCGCTTCAGCGCTCCATAACGCAGGGCTGGGCATTGGCGACACAGTTTCGATAATCGCCGCTAACACACCAGAAATGTTTGAGGCACACTTCGGAGTGCCAATGGCCGGCTGTGTGCTTAACACCATTAATACGCGGCTCGAAGCTGAGACTATCGCTTATATTCTCGATAACAGCGACTGCCAGCTGTTGATTGTTGATACGGCTTTTCATGAAACTGTGTCGTCAGCGTTAGCATCACTGGGCCCGGTGATACGTGATAGAATCAAGGTTATAGATATCCGTGACCCGCAAATTGGAGATATGCCGCATATAGGTGATCAGGATTATGAGGCGTTCATTGGCGCTGGTGATCCTGCATATGACTGGCAGATGCCATCTGATGAGTGGCAAGCTCTGGCACTTGGCTACACATCTGGCACATCGGGCCGACCGAAGGGCGTCGTCTATCATCACCGTGGGGCTTACCTGATGAGTATGGGAACTGCAGCTGGCTGGCCGCTACCACAGCATCCGACCTACCTTTATATCGTGCCAATGTTCCATTGCAATGGTTGGTGCCATGCCTGGACTATGACCATGATGGCTGCCACGATTGTGTTAACGCGTGAGATATCAGCTGATGCAATTTTTGGTGCAATTAAAGATCACCGGGTTACACATTTTGGTGGGGCGCCAATTGTTCTGGCGATGTTGGTCAATGCACCTGATGCACAGAAACCAACACTTGATTATACGGTAAAGGTCTTTACTGCAGGTGCCCCGCCGCCAGCCGCGATCCTACAGAAAATGACTGAGATGGGCTTTGAAGTGATGCAGGTTTATGGCCTGACGGAAACATATGGGCATGTTACACAATGTGTCTGGCGTGAGGAATGGGATGACTTGAGTTTTGAGGAGCAGGCCAATTTACAGAGTTGGCAGGGGGTTGGCTTTCCTATGCATGAGGGAGCGGCTGTGATGAACACCGATACTGGTGAGTTGGTGCCGCGCGATGGCAAATCGCAGGGGGAGATTGTTCTGCGTGGCAACGCGGTGATGAAGGGGTATTACAAAGATCCTGATGCCACCAAGGCAGCGCTTCACGATGGTTGGTTCTTCTCTGGTGACGCTGCTGTCTGGCACAACAATGGCTATATCCAGATCAAGGACAGGCTGAAGGATGTGATCATCTCGGGTGGTGAAAATATCTCATCAGTTGAGGTTGAAGGCTATTTGTATAGACACCCAGCGGTGTCTGCTGCGGCTGTTGTGGCAAAACCAGACGATAAATGGGGTGAAGTTCCCTGCGCCTTTGTTGAGTTGAAACCAGGCGAGAATGTAAGTGAGGCTGATTTCCTTGAATGGTGTCGCGGTGAAATGGCAGGCTTCAAGCGTCCTAAGCATGTTGTTTTTGGCGAGTTGCCAAAAACATCAACAGGAAAAATTCAGAAATTTGTTCTGCGGCAGCAGGTCAAGGAATAATCCATACCCGGCATGCTGGAGCAAAAACGGCTTTCTTAAAGCCTCCAATTGTCGTTAACATACAGATGATGGGCAAAAAATGACTGTCTGATAAACTCCATTGTTGAATGAAATACTCAGCGTAAAAGATAGCATGAATACCCCTTCGCAAGTGAATTTTGGAAACCTGGAGAGAGTAATTTACATTTGGCTTGTGGTTACAAAGTAAATCTAAGCTTATTTGATGTTGGGCGTTTCTCTAGTTTTTTGATACTTAGGCTAGATATTGGAGGTTGTTATTTTGATGTCAATTTGTACTCGCTTAACCGTGATTTTTATTAACGTATGACACTTGCAATCAGTTTTTAATACAACCAAACTGACAACTGCGGTCTGGGTTTTGACTGTTCCATATAATGGGGAAGTAAATGATGAACTCGTATTCAGTTGAACAATATGTTTCCGATATTCGGACTGTTGTTGGGGAGGAAAACTCAGATGCGGCTATCACAGCACGGATCAAGCCATTTGCTCGCCGATTAGCGGCAGATAAATCTTGGATCAAACGCAGTTATCGCGAGGTAGATGCTGAGCAGGGGTTTGGCTTACACCTTATACATGAAGAAGAAAATCACGAACTTGCTGTCTTTGTGATTTCTTGGGCGCCTGGGCGGGGGTTAGGCCCACACAATCATAAGACTTGGGCGGTGGTTGCCACAATCGAAGGACAGGAAAGAGAAACTGGCTACCGACGGATTGATGATGAAAGCAAACCTGGTTTTGCCGATCTTAAAATTTCCCACGAAGAAACGTTGTATCCGGGAACAGTGGTTTGCTGCATGCCCGAGGATATTCACAGTGTCTGGAACAATGGTACTGGTATAGCGATGTCGCTTCATACCTATGGGCGGCACCTTAATCATACTGGGCGTTCAATTTTTAATCTCGAAAACAAGACTGAGATGCCATGCATTGTGAAGGTAGAGAATTGAGTATGCCAATCTCTCAGGACGCTGAGACTACGACTAAGCCGCTTGAGGGTGTCAGGGTTTTGGAATTCGGCCAGATAGCAGCGGGCCCGTTTGCAGGATCGCTTCTTGCAGATTTGGGCGCTGATGTTGTAAAGGTTGAGCGCCCAAATGGCGGTGATGCCTTCCGATCATGGCCCCCGCTAACAACTGGACCTGATGGAGACGTTTTCAGCGAGAATTTTGCATCACTGAATCGCAACAAGCGATCGATTGTCGCTGATCTAAAAAATGCAAGTGATGTGGCTGATCTGAAAAAATTGGCAGGCGTCTGTGATGTCGTAATAGAAAATTTCCGGCCAGGTGTACTTCCGCGACTGGGGCTAGGCTATGATGATGTGAAGCAACAGAATTCGGGTATTGTCTATTGCTCGATTTCTGGATTTGGCCAAAGTGGCCCAAAGGCGCAGATGGGTGCCTTTGACGTAACGGTGCAGGCATTTGCTGGTCTTATGAGTGTTACTGGCGAGACTGGTGGTATGCCTGTGAAATGCGGTGTACCCGTTGGTGATTTCTGCGCTGGTCTTTATGCTGGTTATACTATCCTTGCTCGTCTTATGGAGGCGCGGCAGACAGGACAGGGGGCATATATCGACTGTACAATGATTGGTGGGTTGATTGGAGTATCTGCCTTGCAGACCTCTGAATATTTTGGAACTGGTCGAAAGCAGCAGGCACTTGGATCGGCGCATCCCAGAAATGCGCCCTATCAAGCATTTCGGGGCAGTGATGATTATTTCGTAATTGCGGCCGGTAATGATGGTCTGTGGGCAGATGTTGCGATGGCAGTAGGTTTGCCACATCTTATTGATGATCCACGGTTTGCCACGCAGCTGTTGAGAGCCAAGAATCAGCAGGTGCTGGCTCAGTTGTTGCAACCGGAATTTGAGATGCAGACAAGTGCCCATTGGCTGGAAGAGATGGAACGGCGCGGTGTCCCCTGTGCACCGATCAACTCTTATCCGGATATGCTGGAAGACGAACAGATCAGCCATATGGGTCTGGTCCGCCCGTTAAAATTGCCAAATGGCGTTGAAACCAGGACCACCGCTTTTCCAATTGCCATGACTGGTTTTGAGTTTGATATTTATCGACCGCCACCGCAACTGGGTGCGCATCAACAAGATGTTAAAGATGAATGGTTGGCGGAACCTGACAAGGGGTCTGATGGATGAGCCTGGTCATTTATTCAATCGAGGGGCCATTGGCTAGGGTTACGCTGAACCGGCCAGAAAAGCTGAACGCGTTTAACATTGAATTGGTTGACGAATTAATGGCAGCCGTGTCAGAAGCTGTCGCTTCAGGGGCACGCTTGATGGTGTTCCAGGCTGAGGGCAAAGGCTTTTCGGGTGGCCTTGACCTCAGTGATATTGAGCAGTCAAGCGATGGTGAGTTGTTGCTGCGCTTGGTGCGTGTTGAGCTTCTATTGCAGGCTGTTTACCACGCCCCGATTGCTTCGCTGGCATTTGTTCATGGATCCTGTTATGGGGCTGCAGCCGAGTTGGTGGCATCTTGTCAGTGGCGTATTGCAACAGCAGACGCTAGTTTTCGTATGCCGGGCCCGCGCTTTGGAGTGGTTCTGGGATCACGTAGGCTGACAGATTTAGTTGGCGAGGATGCTTTTCGCAGACTTGTGCTGCGTGACGGTCCATTTAGTGCGCAGGACGGATGTGCCGAAGGATATCTGACCAAGATTGCAGAAAAATCTGCATGGATGGATATTGAAAGCCGTATATTGACCGACGTTTGTTCCATTGATGCTGGGACCTATGCTGGCATCCTGTCACAACAGCGCCGCGATTTGCGCGATTCTGATCTTGCGGCGCTGGTGCGTTCTGGATCTGAGGGTTCGCTAAAAACAAATATTTTATCACATCTGCGCCATGTAGCCGCCCAGCGCCACGGTGCTTCAAAAAAAAGGCCTGAGTAACGGACCGATATTTGACAGACAAGGAACGGGTCGAACATATGGGAAATTCAAAATTTGTATAAATTTATCCACTTCAAATGCGTGGCTGCAGATCCAAACAAGTCAGGTTAGCAGAGAGTGAAAATATTTTTCATATTTTTTCTCTTAAACTCAGGCTGCCTTTTGCCGGTCCTTTTTTGCTACGTTTTTGAGCTGGGATTGGCCCTATGGATACTAAGAATCTCAAGATTGAACTTCTTACCATCTTTGCTGATGGATGCAAAAAGCATCCGGCATACAGAGCGCTTCGGCCAGCGAGTAGTAGGTGTAAGCCCACCGTTAGAATGTAGCAGGCAAGGCCCAAACTTTGAGAGTTAGAACAATGAAATACGTTTTTTGATTATACTAGTTTTTGGTTTTTTATGAAACCTGCAGTACCATTTAAGCTTAGTAACGACTGTCTGAGGATTTTGGTTGGCTCTCCAGGTTTCCGCCTTTAAAGCTGTTGAAATCTTCAGTTCAATAATTCAATGATTTTTATAATCGAGATGTTGCAATTGTCGTCTGAAAGATAATTCCTCAAAATAAACGTTATTACTCTCTAGGCTCTGGAAATTTTTGAGGGAATGCTACATGACCACTGATTTTAAATTTTTAACGGTTGCGCGCGACGGCCGTGTGGCAACGGTGACTATCGATAATCCGCCAGTTAATCTCATAACGACGGCTTTGCTGGCGGAATTGGATGACTTGTCGGTAATGCTCAAGCAGGACTCCGATCTGACAGTGGTAGTGATGCGCAGCGCCGATCCAGATTTCTTCCTGTCCCATTTCGATGTTAGCGCAATTTTGGAACGGTCGACAGCCGGAATTGCCCAGCGTGACGCCCAAATCAAGCCAATGCATAGTTTGTGTGAGCGATTTCGCACCATGAATAAAATTGTTATCGGTCAAATTGAGGGGCGGATCGGTGGTGGTGGTAGTGAATTAGCGGCTAATTTTGATATGCGTTTCGGGGTTCGCGGCAAGACCTGCATCAACCAAATGGAGGTGCCCCTTGGTATCATGCCGGGCGGAACAGGCACTCAGCGTTTGCCCCGTTTGATCGGTCATGGCCGCGCTATGGAGTTAATCTTGAGCGGTGATGATATGGATGCTGAAACCGCTGAAAGGTGGGGTTATCTCAATAGGATTTTCGCACCCGAAGCGATCACGCCGTATGTCACTAATTTGGCGCGCCGCATTGCTTCTTTTCCACCTACCGCGGTCCGGGTTGCTAAGGAGAGCGTTAACAATTCGGAGAAACCTTGGCTTGAGGGGTTGTTAGAAGAGGCTTATTTATTCGAGGGTCTGCTGCGCACTGAGGCTGCGCAGCACAATATGCAACGCTTTCTGGAAATTGGTGGACAAACCCGCGAGGGAGAAAACCGGATGAACGAACTTTGCGCGGCTCTAGGTTTATCCAACATCTCATGATTGCTAGAATTTCCGCTAGAGATCGCTGGTGCCGCCGAAAAGTGGTGACGCGCTTAATGATCAACCTGCACCTTTCAAGCTTATTAATCAAATTAACGAGATCATAACAACTTAGGTCTGAATCGTTGAAAAAAAATATTGTAAAATTCTATATTAACAACTTACCAAGGTCTAAGGCGCAAGCATCACTGCTGACTGACCCTGCCCTTTCCAATAGAAAGATGATCTGGGCTAACACCAAACATCAATAAACTTGGTCGGTGGAGCGTAGCGCTCAGACCATGGCCGTTGAACCTCGAATTAGGCCTCGGGCGGGGTTGCACGTAAGGTTTGGATAGTTAGCCATGCGTAGAGAAATTATAAGCTATTGAAATAGCTGGATCCAATCACAATTTGGCGCCCAAGTTAGGCATCAAACTCCTCCAAAAGCGCGGCATTTTCAACGTTTCAAAGTCCGTGGACCGTGGTTCAACTGACTGTGTCCATAGTTTTAATGCTCTTTAGCGAGAGCTTTTATTTCTATGGTCCTTAGTATACCTCTGCAATCAAAACAGCACACACCATTTCTCTAGCGTTACTCCCTCAGGTCTTTGTTAAAGCTTCTCCAAGTGAAGGATGAAGGTCTATCTTTGTACAAAATAAGATTTTAAGCTTACCGGATTTGCTCCCAGTCTATCTGACGTTTTTGAGCGCTAATGGGATAGGCTTAGCATGGAAATGATGTACACGACAACGCTACGCATTCCGGATTTGAGCTAGATTCCATCAATGGTGCGAAGGCTTAGAATGATATAGTGGAGAAAATTAGCCTAAATTTTTTCTAAAGAAATCAGATGATTTTCTTTGCTTAATAGTCATTTTATTTCCTGGTTTTTTATTTTTTCTTTCACTCCATCCACCATGTCATCCAGGTGCATGTAAAGGGCGTCGTAATCTGACACCTCAGAAATCCATTCCGCGACTGCGTGGTGATATTCTTTTGGAAAGTAGCTATACAAAGTTTTTTCCACTGGAGTTTTAGCCTGTTTTTTCATTATAGACCTGTTTTTTCATTATAGACCTGTTTTTTCATTATAGAAATGTGACTCCTGAAATATCAAAAAAATAACCATAGCCATTGTAATTCTGTAGAGAGATTTGCTCCCCTTTTGGATTTTGCAACGATCAATAAGCATCAAAATATAAACCCCAAAGAAAATAAATATCCAAGCATTTATCTCAGTTTAGACATCCTTATTTGTGCAGACTAAATAATTCGATTACGTGTGCCTAAGGAATTTGTGAAACCAAACGGCAATCCACAAAATTAGAAACGATACATCAGCTCTTTTTTACATTTAGATTAACTGGAACTGGGCGTGTGATATCGTCGAGGGCTGGGCAATGTTTTTCAACTACAGATTGCAGGGCAAGTAGAGTTTCCATAGAAGCGGGTGACTCAATTAAAACCTCACCCCAAATTTTTGTGAATCCAGCTGGTACCATCTCGTCCATTGCCATAAATCCTTGTAAATCTTGCTCACCCCATAAGCGAACGGCGATCTTGTTGATCTCCACTCCCATGTCTTCTGCAAAAATTCGCCAAGTTGTTTCTTGACACGCTGCGACCGCGGCTAAAACGAGTTCACTAGGCTTAGGCCCCTTGTTTTGACCGTTAAAGCCGAATGGTTGATCAGATGAGAAAGAATGTTGTCGCATAGATATTTTCGTGTGAAAGCCTCCTTGATTCTCACTTTCAATAGCAACTGTTATGGGGTTAGTTATTGATCCATCCCTAATTCCTGCTTGAGTTTTTTTTAACAAGCTTGGCTGTTCATTTTTCATTTTTCCTCCATTTGCATGCTAATGCGAAGCTTTGATGTTACCACCTGTGGAACCTTTTCTGCCGTGTTGGATAAAATTTTAATTTATTTCCGAATTATTGATGGGGTTTGTTTTATTTTTTCATATAATATCCGAACAAGTTATAGGACTAGAGGCAATATCAAAATGGCAAAAATCGGATTTATAGGGCTAGGGCAAATGGGAAGTGCAATGTGCCCAAACCTAATTGATTGTGGTCACAGTTTACAGGTGTTTGATATTTCTAAAAGTGCAGCAGACCCCATTGGAAATTTGGGAGCTAAAGTCTCTAGCACGCCCAAAGAAGCAGCCCTTGATTGCGAGGTAATTTTTACGATTTTACCTATTGGGTCTATTGTTGAGGATGTGGTCTTTGGCTCTGACGGAATTTCTGAGGGTATGGCAGATAGCGCTATATTTGTTGAAATGAGTACTATTCTTCCCGACGAGACACGGTCTATCGGCAAACGGCTAGCTGAGCGAGGTTTGTCGATGGTTGACGCACCTGTGGGCAGAACTTCCGCCCACGCAGTTAACCGAAAATCAACCTTTATGGTGGGTGGTACCAAGGATGACTTTAATCGTGTTTTACCTTTCCTAGAATGTATGGGGGAAGCAGTCACATATTGTGGCGAGTTAGGGTCTGGAGCCACCGTAAAATTAGTGAATAACTACATTGCTGCAGTATCAAATCTCGTCAACGCTGAAGGTCTAGCCCTTGGGTTAAGTGCTGGTGTGAGCGAAGAAATAATGGTCGAAGTGATTTCTAAAACACCAGCCGGTCTGGGTCATATCACGACGACATGGCCAAAAAAAGCATTAGTAGACGATGACTCACCTGCATTTATGCTTGATTTAGCGCGGAAAGATATTGGGTTAGCATTAGCAGCCGGCTCCGCCTCGGAGATATCACTTGCGACCGGAACAGTTGCGCATGAGGTATATAGCAAGGCAAGCGCAGCGGGCCGGGGCCGTCAAGATTGGACCACAGGAATATATCGAACTGTAAAAAAACTCTCGAAAATAGTTGATTAGGTATATAAGGGCTGTGTCGTTGTGTAGAAAAATTTTCAAATTTATGTTTACGATGTTATTGAGACCCTTTTGTGACTTAATTCGATAAATAGTATCTTTGACCTCAATTTATTGCCAATACACAAATCCACACGTTATAAATGTTTTACCCTTATAGACAAAAATTACCTGCGGTTATGGTTTTTGTTTGGTAATTTGCATCACAGGTTTATTGCCGACATCAGGTGAACTGAACTGCCGCTAATCTTCTTTAGAATCGCTTATAAAAAGATCACGATTTCTGCTCTAACATCAAGTTGCTAGGTTCGATATTTTAATGATGGTCTAGAAATTTATCGGTTGAGAAAGAAACAATGATGGAGCAGCACGACTTTGATTTTTTTCCAAAATTATGCGAACCCAATGCGTGGCGCGGTGAAGATTTGCAAAAGTCAGAGGACCTTTGGACCTACCAGTTGTCTAAAGCAGATGTTCAAGAATTGGAAAATGCGGCGTCAGAATTCTTGCGTTCAGGTAAACCTCTAGGCCAAATATCCTCAAAAGACTTTGTTTTAAATAGGCTGACTAAAACTTTGGAGGACACACAGAAACAGCTTAGAGACGGTATAGGGTTTAGGCTTATCTCTGGTCTCCCCACATCCAATTATTCAGCGGAGTTTGCTGCAACTATCTTTTGTGGAGTCGGCAGTTATATAGGGCTTGCAAGATCACAAAATGCTGCCGGTCATCTTTTGGGGCATGTACGTGATACTGGAGCAAATGTTAAGTCTACAAATGTGCGCGTTTACCAGACAAATGCGCGCCAAAGCTTTCACACTGACAGCACAGATGTAGTTGGCCTTTTATGCTTGAGAGAAGCAAAAGTTGGAGGCGACTCGATGCTAGCCTCGAGCATGACGGCGCTAAAGGAAATCGTAAACCATCAACCTGAACTTGTAGAAGCATTGTTTGAACCAGTGGCATATGACCGACGCGGTGAAGTAGCAGAGGGTCAGGAACCTTTTTTGACGATACCCGTTTATAATTGGTACCAAGGTTTTCTCTCATGCATTTATCACCGTACTTACATTAACTCAGCTCAAAGGTATGAAGCCGCGCCAAAGCTAACAGAATGCCAATTAGAAGCTTTAAATGAGTTAGACCGTATATTAAATGATCCATCAATCCACCTAAAGATGAGATTAAAGCCCGGTGACATGCAATTTGTTTACAACCATTGTATGCTCCATGATCGAACAGAGTTCGAAGATTGGGAGGATGCAAATAAGAAAAGGCATCTGTTAAGACTATGGCTCTCATTACCGGAAGACCGTCCTTTGCCTCCCGTCTATGCGCAAAGATATGGTGATTTGACTGTCGGTAGGCGAGGAGGCATTATCACGGAAACAACGGTGCTGCAGGCGCCAATCTTTGACTAATCCAGTCAAGTAAAAAATTGTTGGCGTTGCTTATGCCGTAAGTAACTTTTTTTCGAGTGCTAAGCAAGAATTGTAAGGAAAAAAGTGATGATCAACCGCAATTCTGCTTCATATCGTAATTAACGACAAACCTAAACTGAGTTTAAGATTATAAAATCATAACGAGATCTGAATCGACCGACCCATTTCTAAACTGTTATGACAATGTATCTTTGAATACAGATCTCCTGATATTAATGTCATATTTCTATTCGGCGGCTTTTT
>CACNSW010000041.1 GCA_902623185.1 uncultured SAR116 cluster alpha proteobacterium | reverse complement strand
GGGTATATAGGGGCTTTGATGCCTCGGAACTGATGTGGATAGAGAACGCCGCTGATATGGCGGCGATTGACGAGCTAGACATTGTTGTTGAGATGATCGGTGGCGGTGAGGGTGTGGCGCTTGATCTCGTGCGCTCTGCTCTGTTGGCTGGCAAGCATGTGGTAACAGCAAACAAGGCGTTGCTGGCGCATCATGGAAGCGAATTAGCGAAATTGGCGGAAGATAATGATGTTGGGTTGTTATTCGAAGCGGCGGTGGCTGGCGGTATTCCGGCAATCAAGACACTACGTGAGGGGCTGGCAGGCAATCAATTCAGCCGTGTTTCAGGCATCCTAAATGGAACCTGCAACTATATTCTAACCCGTATGGAAAAAACCGGTGAGGCGTTTTATGACGTGCTAGCCGATGCGCAGAAACTAGGTTTTGCCGAGGCGGAGCCATCTTTTGATGTTGATGGCATTGACGCGGCTCACAAGCTTACACTGTTGGGTGCGATTGCCTTTGGCCAGAAGCCAAATTTTGAGGCAGTGGCGATTCAAGGGATCCGAGATGTTGCTTCGGTTGATTTTACCTACGCCAATAAGCTGGGCTTTCGGATCAAGCTGGTTGGCGTTGCCGAACCCGGAATAGCACCGCGCCTGCAGACTTGTTTGTTGCCGCTCAATTGCCAACTAGCGAAAGTGAATGGCGTTTTGAACGCAGTGGAGTTTCATGGCACACCAATTGGCAGCACGTTGTCGATTGGGCCTGGCGCTGGAGCCGGAGCCACTGCATCAGCGGTTTTGGCTGATCTGATTGACATTGGTAGGGGGAGGATCACGTTGCCATTTGGCCGGCCGGTTGCCGAGCTGGTCAATGTTGATGTTAACGGAACAAGCGATAGCGAAAAAACCCCGTTCTACATGCGTTTGATGGTCGTAGATCAGCCAGGCGTCTTAGCGGATGTGACTAGAGTGTTGCAGACCCACCAAATTTCGGTGGAGTCACTCTTGCAGCAAGGCCGTTCACCGGATGATGTGGTGCCACTTGTCATGACGACCCACGAGACACGTGGCAAAGCAGTGACTTCAGCGTTAGCGGCGATGAAGAAGCTGAAGGTAGTCCGAGGCAAGCCTGTGGCGATGCCCATACTACATGATGAGGTAGAGGACTAGGTGTCTACGGGCAAACTAAATGATGCTGCGTTTATGGGGGTTACTACCTCAGCGAGTGGCGCACGCTGGCAGAAACACTACCAAGAATTTAGTGAGAGAGATCAAGATCGATTTTCTGCAGCTCTGGTCCAGAGATTTGCCGACCTGCCATTGCCGGTTGCCCGGATTTTGGCGGCACGCGGCATCACTGTTGAAACTTTGCCTTCGCATATTGACCCAAAATTGCGCGATTTGCTGCCTGATCCATCCAGTTTTCAGGATATGGATAAAGCGACGGCGCGGTTGGCCGATTGTGTTGAATCTGGCGACCCGATTGGTGTTTTTGGTGATTACGACGTCGATGGGGCTGCTGCGGCGGCGCTGCTGGTAACGGTGATGCGCGATCTTGGCGTGGCTGTTGATGTGCATATCCCAGATCGGTTTTCTGAGGGCTATGGACCGAATGAAATAGCGCTGATGGCTCTAAAGGAACGCGGCGCAAAGCTGTTGATAACGGTGGATTGTGGAATAACGGCGCATGCGCCGCTGGCCGCCGTGGCCGACAGCGGCATGGATGTCATTGTTATTGATCATCATATAGCTGGCCCTGAATTGCCACCGGCGCATAGTGTTATAAATCCGAATCGGTTAGATGAAACTGGCGACTTTGGAGCACTTTGCGCCGCCGGCGTAGTTTTCATAACGCTTGTCGGGCTGTTGCGTGAATTGCGCTTACGGCATTTTTTTTCTGATCAACGCCTCGCTCCTGATCTGATGATACGTCTTGATCTGGTCGCGTTGGCGACCGTGTGTGATGTGGTGCCTCTTGTGGGGCTTAATCGGGCGTTCGTGGCACAAGGGCTGAAAATAATGGCGAAACGGCAGAATCCCGGTCTTGCAAGTCTAGCTGATGTTGCGGGAATGAAAACGGCGCCGAATAGCGATGCGCTGGGTTTTCTGTTGGGGCCACGAATAAATGCTGGCGGTCGTATTGGCGCCTCTGAGACCGGTGTGAGATTGCTGGCAACAGAATCAGTTGATGAAGCGGTAGGCTTAGCCGCTCAGCTTGATCTTTATAATAAGGAACGGCGGAAGATCGAGGAAAGCATCCAACAACAGGCGATTGATCGTGCCGAGGCGATGATTGGCGGCAAAGATGTAAAAGGTGACGCAGGCAAAAATGTTCTAGTGTTGGCCGATAAGGCATGGCATGAGGGTGTGATTGGTATTGTCGCAGGTCGGCTGCGGGAACGCTTTGGCAGACCAGCTTGTGTGATTGCGCTTGATGCAGATGGTGTTGGCAAGGGATCGGGACGTTCAATACCTGGGTTTCGGCTTGGTAGTGCCATCATCGCTGCGCATCAAGCTGGAATTCTGATTGGTGGTGGCGGACATGACATGGCCGCTGGCTTTTCCGTCGAGGAATTTCAGATTGGCGCGCTACAGGCGTTTTTGGAAGAGAGAATGGCACAGGATTTGGTTGGTGCGGCGCCGAGGGTTGTGCGAGAGGTGAGCGCATTGCTTAGCTGCGCTGGTGTGCAACCGGAGATCGCCGATTGGCTGGAGCGGCTAGGACCATTTGGCAACGGCAATCCCGAACCGCACTTTGTTCTGCCTGACTGCCGGATCAAATTCTCCAAACCGGTTGGCATTGATGGTGCGCATATTTCTTGTCGGCTTGATGATGGTGGCGGAACAATTGTGAACGCGATTGCTTTTAAGGCGGGAAGCACTCCACTTGGCCAACTGTTGCTGGCGGCGATTGATGGGCGGTATGTGCATATTCTAGGACGGATCAGGCGCGATACATTTCGTGGTGGCAGGGCTATGCAGATCGAAATTGAGGATGCCGCCACACCACCAAATAGCATTATTGGTGCAGGCTGAGACAGATAGCAGTGAATTGCTAGAAGAGCGGCTTGATTTGCCCTGCAGAATTGACTAAAACACCAACGTTAGTAATTGTGTCCCGTTCGTCTAGGGGTCTAGGACACCGCCCTTTCACGGCGGCAACACGAGTTCGAATCTCGTACGGGATGCCAAACTAAAACACAAGCATAGCCTCAAAAACAAGCCTTCGGCCCTCACGGACGGGGGCTCTTTTTGTTAATATTATAGTTTTGTTATAATTTTTCTTTTTTTATTGTTATGAATGTTGATTTATCGTATATTATCCTTTAATTTATTTCATTAAAATACTGATTTTAAATAGAATTATTGGAATATTTTCTGCCACTTTGGTCTCCGAAGACTTCGACGAAACCCTATTTTGTCGCCGCGTTGAAGGAGAAGACATTTTGGGTTACTTAGTTGCTTTTACCTAGTGAAGTGCCGAGTCATATTTGATTTCGTGATTAACTCGTCTTTTTCAGGGGTGTCCTCGGTAGAAATAGAAGACGAGACCGTGTCAATTTTGATTTCGCGAAATCCAGATAAATCCAAAATTTCCCAAATATATTTTTTGTAACTAAAAGCAAATGCACCTGGCTCCCGTGTTGTTGGAGGTAAATTTTTATTCGTGTAACTTGTCACAATCTTAGAGCCCTCAATAAAAAACTCATTGTCTTTCATATTTGCCCAACAAAAAAGTTCAATGATCCTCCTGTTTCCTTCGATAAATGTATATTCTTAAATGCTTCTATCGGGTTTTTAAAAAGCATAATGCCAAATCTAGAGATCACTTTGTCAAAACTTCCTACTTTGAATTTGTAGTTTTGCGCATCGCAGGTTTTGAATTCTAAATTTTCAATGTTTGTAAATTTATTTCTCGCGAAAGTTAATAATATTTCTTATATGTCTGCGCCTAGAACATCACGGCTGCTTCCAACAGACTGCAAAACTCTAAAAGATGTTTCGCCACCACCACATCCTACATCTAAAAAGCGATCGTTTTGAATAATTTTTGACCTAAAAAAAGTTCATCAGTCAATACAGAGAAACGCTCATTCATTGCGTCATCAATTTTAACCCGCTTGCGGCTAGATTTCTCATTCCAGCACTCTGACGGTGCTACATTTATTATTGTTTTTGACATTGGTTGAAGAATATTTCGCTGACACTTTTTTAGTAATATCTAAACGTAGAATTATTTCGTTAGAGAGCGCCGCAACATTAATGAAGTCAGTTTGTTGCAAAAAATGGACATGAAGTGAGTTTTAAACCCCACTATTAAACGAATGGTTTAGTGAGTTTAATTATAATGCTTAATAGCACTTAACAAAACCAGGTTGCTTATGTTTGTACGGGCCTCCGAGAGGGCTCTAAACTGTTATAGTTTGTTAAAGGTTTGAGCCTTTGCCAAAGAATTATCTGGCTTGTCAAAATCAGCACGAAACTGAACGCCTCGGCTTTCAGCACGCTGAAGAGCTGCTTCCATCATAAGATTTGCCAAACGTGCCATTTGCTGTAACTCGAAGACATCTTTGTTTCGTTCATCAAGGTCTTTAATTTCAAGCCACAAGTTGGAGAGCTGTGTCTTGCCTTCAGTTAGGCTCAACTCATTTCTGATAATGCCTAAATTATTGCCCACAATGTTTTTAACCCTATCTACCAAGGCCTCCATGTCATTGTTGACGTTTGAGGTTTGACTTTGCTCTGTAAAAATGTTCAACGACTTTTTCAGTTGTTCAAAGCTAACAGTTTTTTGAGCCATAATACTCCTTCGTTTGCGCTGAGCATTCTTGGCATACCCACTAGCGTTTGTGCCACAAGTTAGGCCCATTACGGCACAGGCTGTTAGACCATTACCGCTTAGCCGGCCAGCACCGTGGATACCTGTAGCATTCTCTCCAGCAGCAAAAATACCTGGTATTGTAGTTTGAGAATTAATGTCGATTTCAACACCCGCTAAAACAGAGTGGGCGGCAGGTATAACCTCTATCTTTTCGGTTCGGTAGTCACAGCCAGCCTCAGTCAGCTTATCCAGAGTTGTGGAGCCTTGACTGCTTTCAAACTCCTGCCAAATAATCTCTGCGAAGTGAGTGCAATCGAGGTAAATTGGTCCTCTATTGTTTAAGATTTCTTTTTGAACCAATTGCATAATTTCAGCACGATCGACTTGCTCAGATTTTCTATTTGGAAAATGAAGCCCAAAGAGGTCTTCGCCGAGGCTGTTTGTTAGCTTTCCACCCCTTGATAGAAATGGAGCCATACCTGCAATACGAAGGATTTTAGACTTAACACGATAAATCAGTGTAAATTCTACAAATTCTAAATTTTTGAGTTTGGCCCCGATATCATAACCAAGCATTATACTGGTGCCGATGTTGCCTTCGTCACCGCTAACGGTTGGAAAAAGACCTGTTGCACCCCCGGCGGCCAAAACAGCGGCGCTAGTAGTTATCATAATCGTTTGGCGACCTTGAAGCGTGGCTAAAAACTTAGCCGCTTCGATTGGTTTGATGTCTCTTACAATTGTCTCATCCAAAAACATCACTCCTCGAGCTTTTGCTTGGTGGAGCAAAGCTGACACAATCGCTTGGCCGCCTCCAATTGCTGAAACAGCTCTTGGGTAGGAGTTTCCGGGGGCGTTTAACTGAATGTAGCCACCATCTTCTGCTTGGCTAAATTCGACGCCTAAGCTCTCTAACCAATGAATTGTAGAGGTTGCTTGCTTGGCAACGAAATTTACAAGTTCAGAATCACCGATGTTATAACCGACTTTAAGCGTGTCGAGGGCGTGCTTTTTGGGATTATCTGGCACAGGGCGGGTTTCTAAGTCGCCGTGGCCAAAAGCTGCAGCTAAAATGCCAGCAGCCTTGGCCGAGGAACCAGATTTTCCACTGATACCCTTGTTTACCAAAAGGACAGTCGCTCCATTATCAACCGCGCTAATTGCGGCGGCGAGTGCAGCAAGGCCGCCGCCGACCACTAACACATCACAATAAAAACCGATTTTTTTAGAGTTCAATTAATTATCTTCCATCAGTATTTTCAAAGAAAAATTCTGGCAAAATAAAAACCGTAAAGGCTGGCCAAGATTAGGGGGAAAGCACAATAGGCCAAGTTCTCAATTTGTAGTTTCCTCCAAAGCCACATCAAATGCCAGGCGCATGACTAAAGCACAACACGCATCTGCTGTCCGTAGAAAACGATCTAAGCCGCGAGGGGTAGGTGGCAAGACCACCGATGTTGCCATGTTTAAAAAGCGCCAGGCGAGGGCCTGAATCCAGTCCAGTTCAGTCCAGGTTTCTGGCTACCAACGACTGCCAATGACTCCCAAAATGCCCCCGACTACGGTGGTTTTTACCCCCAGAAACCGCCAAATATCGCTCTTTCTTGGCGGCAACATGAGTTCGAATCTCTTACGGGATGCCAATTTACAATCAAAGCACAGCATCAAAAAACTCTAGGCCATCACTGGTTGGGCTTTTTTTGTTTATGTTATGGTACTTATTGGTCAAACAAACTTGATTAACAGCAGATTTTAATATTCCGTTACTAAAAGATAGAAGGCCATTTGAATAAGTGTTTTTAAAGTCATTATGCTAAATATTTATTCATCAAAGTTGAGTTTAATTCCTCTAACGAATAAGCGTTAAAAACCAGGTAAAATACAAGTGGCGTTAAAAAAATCGACTGGAAAATTATACGTCCTATCGTCAGCAGTTGGAATAATTTTGTTCTGCTATATGGCTTTTGCGACTGTTTTTGGTCCTTACAAAACTACATTTGTTCATTTGGCTTTATTCGCATTACTTTCATTCATTATCCTGTTTTTAGATAGCATAGCTTTGCGCCAAAATAGCAGGAAAAAAGTCGCTATTGACTGTGGCCTTTTATTAGCTTCGGCTATACCTCTGATCTACTTCATATTGGATTTTGAACGGTTGATTAATCTATGGGGTTCAACATATTTATCCATAACAGATATGTTTTTGGGAAGTGTTTTTGTAGTTGTCTGTATTGAGGCCTCAAGGCGTCAATCGCAAATGCTCGGCGCTTTGGCAATTTTGGCTTGCCTGTATATGCTTTTTGGAAGTTTTTTGCCAGGTGTTTTTAGTCATGCCGGCATGGATTTTGGTCGTTTCATATACACGGTTGTTTATACCAGTGAGGGTCTTTTTGGCACTGGCTTGAAGGTAGCAGCAACATACCTTTTCATGTTCATGGTTCTCGGGAGCGTTCTCAGGGTTAGTAAAACAGGCGATTTCATGATTGATATAGCCAATAGCGCTTTGGGGGCACGGACTGGTGGAGCGGCTAAAGGAGCAATGGCAGCGAGCGCAGGCCTTGGAACGATAGTTGGAAGTTCCATTGGAAATGTGGTGGCGACTGGCACTTTTACGATACCCCTTATGAAAAGTACGGGTTTCCAACCCCACGTCGCAGCCGCAGTGGAGACAAACACCTCAGAGGGCGCTCAACTCGTGCCACCAATCTTAGGCGCGTCCGCGTTTATCATGGCTCAGGTCACAGGAATCTCCTATGAAATTATTGTGCTGGCGGCAATTATTCCAGCTGCTCTGTACTACTTATCCCTTTACACCGTAGTTCACATTGAAGCTCTTCGTCACGGGATTAAAGGGCTGCCAGAGGACAAAATTCCTTCTTTTAAAGAAAAATTTATCGCAGGTTGGCACCTTCTAATCGCACCGATTGTACTTTTTTGTCTTTTGCTAATCGGATCTTACACTGTCACCTTCGCGAGTTTGGCGGCCATCTTTATTGCGTTAGCCTGCGGTTTAGCAAGGAAAAGTACCAAATTTGGTCCTAAAAAATTAATCAAATTTTTCAGTGAAGGTCTATCCCAATCAGCTCAAATCACAGCATTAGTAATTTCAATTGGGTTAATACAAGCCTCCATAGTCGCCACAGGCCTTGGGCCAAGGTTGACCGACATAATTCTTGGATTAAGCGATGGCTCATTGTTGATGACGGCAGGTCTGACTGTTGTTGCGGCGACGGTGCTTGGGATGGGGATGCCTACTCCAATCACATACCTGCTTCTCGCGATGTTTGCTGCACCCGCCCTGGTTGAATGTGGAGCGAGTGTTTTAGCCGCCCACCTTTTTTTATTTTATTTTGCGATCAAGTCTGGGTCTACGCCTCCTGTCGCACTGGTTGCAGTCGTAGCGGCAAGCATTGCAGAGGCTCATTGGTTTCGCACAGCGATCACGGCTTTCACACATTCATTACCGGGTTTTGCAGTCGCTTTCATGTTTCTTTATGAACCAGGGCTTCTTTTTGAAGGTGAATACGCTGTCATACTTTTTGTGTTTATGAAGGCCGTTATAGCAGTGATTGCGATAACCTATGCTATCCAAGGTTGGTGTGGTGGATGGGTATCGTGGTTCTCTAGGGCGGTGCTCGCTTCATCTGGATTGGCCATTTTTTACGAAAATTTGTACGCAAACTTGTTAGGTTTAACTACTATCGTTATGGTTTTTTTATTTCAATATTTACGAAACTCAGCAAAGTTTAAAAATTAGGAATAAAAAAAGGAGGAGAAAATGAAAAAGTTAATAGTATTAATCACCGCGGCGACCTCTCTTTTCGGAACTGGGCACGTATTTGCAGCAGACCAAGTTTCAATAGGAGCAAGTGGATCAGGCTCTGGCCCGTATTTGAATGCTGGTTTGATGGCAGAGGTGGCCAATAAGGCGCAAGATGAGTATAAGTTTTCAGTCCAAACAACTGGTGGATACAAAGATAACCTTGGCTTAGTGCTTACAGATAAGGTTGATGTTGCCCTAAACACGCTAATCGGCATTTATGATGCCTATAACCAAAACGGTAGCTATGGCACTTCACCTATGAAGGATGATTTTAAGCGATTGCGTTACCTTTTCACGTTTGGCGCAGTACCTCAAAACATTTTTGTTCGCGCAGATAGCGGAATTAATTCTTTGCAAGAGATAAAGGGACAGTCTTTCAACATCAACAAGCCTTCAAGTTTTACCCACGGTATGAATCTGAAAATGCTTGAAGCCGCAAACATATCTACCGAATCTTTCAAAGTTGGAACCGTGAGTACGGGCCAGGTTTTCGAGCAAGTGCAAAACAAGGTTTTTGTTGGGGGAGCTCATGTTTATCAGTTGGGGCTCGGCAATGCTCAAAAATTGTCTACTGCGGTCAACATAAAATATCTTGACGTTCCTCAGGATGTTATCGATCGCATGAATAAGGGTTACAATGGACTTTTGGTCCCATATGTGATTCCAGCTAATACCTATAAGGGACAGAACGATTCTGTAAATACCTTCGGGCTCGCTCAGGTAATGTTCACTGACGACGGTGCTGATGAAGCGCTAATCTATGAATTTACCAAATCATTTTGGTCGAATATCGAAAATTTGCAGTCTAAAAATACCAGCTTTGCTGGCATGAGTGCTGAGCTTGGCGCCAAAAATTACGAAATTCCAATGCACCCCGGTGCAATAAGGTATTTCAAAGAAATTGGTGCTATGTAGAGCGGCTTAACATTCGAATTTTGTTTCAACACCATGTTTATATTTAAAAAAGTGACCACAGGGGTTTTGCTCTTTGTGGTCACCAAGCTTAAGTAAATTGGATAACACAACGTGTTTATCAGTATTCCAACTTACAGACATTTGCAAAAAAGTGCCAGGCGAGTATCAAAATCGTTATAGTTTTTTTATAGCTTTTTGGCTACCAGCGACTGCCAAAAACATGCCAATACGCCAAGCATCACTATTACCATTATAAAATCCAAAAAATTACTTTGCTATCGACACTAGGATGTAATCTCTGCTGGCCACTGATAAACGGTCTGGTTTTTGAACCTTTGTAGGAATGGACTAATTTTTAGTTTATTAAACCCAACATATAGCTGCCTGTTCAAAATTGGGTACAGATAGGGGCGTGACAAAATCGCCAATTTATGATTCTCAAAAACACTGTGATTGTTGGGAGGTTTTAATTTATTTTAGGATAGCCTGTAATGTCAAAAATCATTAGTCCTTGCGTTGGCATTTGTAAATATAAGTTACAAGGACATTGCTCCGGTTGTGGAATGAAGAAGGGACAAAAGAAGGCTTTTAAAAAGATAAAAACATCAACTGAACGGAGAGCATTTTTACTAGCTCTTATATCGTGTCAAAAAGAGTTGGATGTGCATGACAATTGGGCGCGTTCGTACCATAGAAAATGTGCAAAAAGGGGCAAACAATTGCCCCTTAAATTAAAAATTTAAAATTGAACAGCTTTAATATGGCTTTAACCTGAAGCTAAATGACTCTTCAATATCCAGGCGAATTTTTGATGCTCACGAGCCCGACCAACACACAGATCTTCAGTCAGTTTGTCTCCGCATTGTGAAGCAACATCACACGCGCCAATAAGTGTTTGTGCAATTATTTCCTGGGCTTCTGCCATTATTTTGATCATTTCAATGTCCGAAGCATGGCCGTTGTGTTCGTTAACTTTCGATCGTTTGATCATGGACGCTAACATGCCCTCTGCGTGCCCGCCGATAGCTTTTACACGTTCGGCGAGGTCATCTTGAGCCTCAAAATGATCCTCATAAATTTTTTGAAAAAGATCATGTAGAGGACCAAATCCCATGCCTGTAACGTTCCAATGGAAATTTTGTGCAAGCATAGTAGTGATGGCAGTCTCCGCGATGGCTTGATTTAGAGCCTCTATAATCTCAGAAGACGGCCGCGTGAGTTCATTCGGTGATACAAGCTCCATCTAAGTATTCCTCGTCTGGTTTTCTTTACGGAGCATATGGCGTTGTTTTTTTGAAATTTCAAGCCTCACACATCGCTCAAAAATTGTTCTGAACAAATTTTAAAAAAATTAAGGAAGGCAGAGAGATAATTTTTCGATGATATAAAGTAAGTGAGAACGCGCATCGCATTTAACTCGTGATCTAACTAAAAAGGCCAAGCTGCTTTCGTCTTGATTGATATGAGTTTGGATAACACGGGTCAGCCAGGCTTCATCAAAAGAAAGCTCACTGCAGCCGGGATTGTGGAAATTAGTAGCACTTTGTAACGCAGCGGGTAATCCCCTCACAAGTGTCTCGACATATGCAGATAACGCAGCTTCCTCTCGGGCTTTGAGAATGTCGCAGGCCCGTATAAAATCAAGTTTGGGTTTTGTTCTACAAAGTTGATGTGTCACTCTCAAGAAATCGATTAATCCCGATCCTTTGAAAGGAATTTCGTAAAACCCTTGTCTTGACGTTGCATGGAGAGATTGTGAAAATTCTATCAACATTAGATATCTTTTTGCGAATGAAAATAATTATCAAAATAAGGAAAAAATTCATGTCAGGCAAGAGATTTGCGTCAATTTTGTAACATAATAATGGTCAAGCGGTTACTTTGCGTTTTAATGTTTGCGTCGACAATCGTCTGGGCAGAGTTTTCCAGGGCCGATGACTACAAACGGGCCTTTGAGGCCCTCGACGC
>CACNSW010000040.1 GCA_902623185.1 uncultured SAR116 cluster alpha proteobacterium | reverse complement strand
CTTAAATGGGTTCTCAATGGAGCGTGTAAGATTTTTGATATGGTTAATCCAATATTTCCGATCGGCAAGCTAAAATAGCAATGCCTTCAGCTAACAGGAAGGGTGGTTTATGAAATCTAAAATTAAAGATGGTTTTTAGTCGGCACAGAGTGGTAATAATTGGTGCTGGCAATATGGCTAGAGAGCATTTAAAGGTTTTGCGCGCTCTAAAAAGTATTGATATCGTTGGTATTTTTAGTAGGACTTTTTCTCAAGCTCAGCTGCTAGCGGACGAATTTCAAATTGGATTGGTTGCGACGTCAATTGCCGATCTTTATGATAAAACACATGCCGATGGTGTTGTCGTTGCAGTAAGCGAGACTGCGACTCAAACGGTATGTACTGAGGCTTTGGCGTATCCTTGGCAAATGCTTGTAGAGAAGCCTGTTGGGCTTGGGCTCACTGAAACAAAATTAATATTTGATGCTGCAAAAGGCAGTGAGAAACGATTTTATGTAGCAATGAACAGGCGAAATTTTAGCAGCACCCTTATGGCCATTAAAGAAATTGAAAAAATTCAAGGTGAGCGAACTGTTCAGATTCTTGATCAAGAAGACCCGTTTTCAGCCTTAAATGCAGGTAGGTCAAAACAGGTTTGTGATCTGTGGCACTTCGCCAATTCTATTCATTTAATTGACCTTTTTTATGTGTTTTGTCGTGGCACTCCAACCTCAATAAACAATGTGATCCCAAGTCGATATGGTTACATGGCAAAGTCAACACACTCTGTGATTTCATTCGACAGCGGAGACACAGGCATTTATCATTCTGTTTGGAATGCACCAGGCCCTTGGTCCGTTGTTATTGAAACAGCAAAAAAACGAATTGAAATGAGGCCTTTAGAATCTTTCACGATCCAGACTTATCCTTCTCGGCAGAAGGCTTCGGAACCACTCGCTAAAGAAGACCATGAGTTCAAGCCTGGTTTCTTTCGGCAAATGCGAGAGTTTATTCGAGCCCTGACAGGGGAACCCAACAATTTGGTGACACTTGGTGCGTATTTAAAGAGTGCGAAACTAACCAATGAACTTTACCGCGAGTGAGCTTCTTTAATTATGAAAAAAAATTTGTTGCGTCAGATTTGTTTGCCGCCAACTGCAACCATTCTCGATGCTGTTGAGTGTTTGAATAAGAGTCGGAAAAGTATTGTTCTTGTAGTAAACCCAGATTGTATGCTGTTGGGAACAATCACTGATGCTGATGTTCGCCACGGTCTTGCTCTCCGAAAAAGTCTGGATGAGCCGTTGAGTTCTATTGTGAACCCCAATGCAGTAACAATCGCGGATGGCACATCGCCTGATGAGATTGCTGACCGTTTTGTAAAGACGAATTTACGAGCTATCCCAATTTTGGATGAAAAAGGACACGTGGCCGATTGTGTGTTTGCCGATGAATTAAACATGCACTCGAAAACTCAGCGGATAATGATGATAATGGCTGGTGGTCTTGGCAAGCGGATGGGAGATCTCACAGAGAAAACACCGAAGCCAATGCTACAGGTCAATGGTAAACCGATGGTTGCACACATCATTGAACAGGCAGCCCGTGAAAATTTCGAAAAAATATATATCTCAACATATTACTTAGGTCACCATATTCAAAACCATTTCAATGACGGTAAAGGATTTGGTGTTCCAATCGATTATATTGAAGAAAAAAGCCCGTTGGACACAGGTGGAAGTTTTGCAGATATCCCTGTGGCGAAAGGGCCTGTTGTTGTCACCAATGCCGATGTTTTAAGCGGCATTGGATACTCAAAAATCATTGATTTTCATATGTTGAACGCCGCAACTGTCACGATGGCTGTGCATCCACACATCATCCATCATCCTTTTGGTGTCGTCAGAAGTGATGGTATTAATTTCATAGGGATTGATGAAAAGCCTAAATGGGTTACCAGTATAAATGCTGGTATTTATGTCTTGGACGCCAGTGTCAAACGAGTAATTGGGCCTGATGAAGCAATTTCAATGCCGGACGTCATTTACCGGGTAAAACAATCTGATAAAAGAGTTGTTGTATTCCCAATACATGAAGATTGGACTGATTTAGGTGACTCAATCCGCTATACTGAATCGATTTAAATTAGCACAAATTTTTGAAGAAAGAGTTCGTTCAATTATTAGAAATTGGTGAACCACTCACCACGCAAATTGCCACGAGAGAAGCTTACTATTTCCAATGCATGTAAATGCCAAGAGACCTGATTTTGACAACTAAAACACTAGACCCAGAGATCAACATTCCGACTGTGGCAATGATTGGTTTCGGGGCAATAGCGCATAAACATTTGGCTTCAATTTTTAAGCTGGCACCGCTATCAACCGTTGGCATTTTGACCTCTCAAGGTAAGGAAAAAAAATTCGAGTCGTATAAAATTTCTTATCACAGGGATATTCGCGAAATTCTAGAAATGAAACCAGACTTTGCGATGATTGCCACTGATTCTGGTCGGCATGTACAGCATGTTGAAGTTTTGTTAAAAAATGGAGCGAATATTCTAATCGAAAAACCAATTGCGGCCTGCCTTAATGATGCTGAGCACATCAGGGCGCTGGCTGATAGATACGCACAGAAGGTCAAAGTTGCCTATAATTTGCGATTTTCAAGTGGTCTAAAGTCACTCAAGCGCGCGTTGGACACTGAGATAATTGGAAAAGTCTTATCAGTCCATGTCACTGTTGGACAGAATCTAGAGACATGGCGCCCCGGCAGGGACTTAGTCACAACGGCTTCAGCGACGCGGCCGAAAGGAGGTGGCGTTCTGAGAGAACTAAGTCATGAGATTGACTATTTACGATTTTTGTTTGGAGAGGGGATGCCGTGCTGTGCAATGCTGGGCAAACAAAAATATACAGAGCTAAATGTGGAAGACAGCGCTATGATTTTGTTACGCTACAGAGGAAATGGAAACGACATTATGGCTTCATTGAATCTAGATTTCACTCGCCACGATAATCTACGACAATGTCACATAATTGGAGATAAGGGAAGTTTGAGGTGGGATGCACTGGCCGGGCGAGTTACTTTTTTTTCATCTGACCAAGAGGAAATTTTATATGAAAATTCTGAGGATCTGCCGCAAACAAATATAAAAATGTGGCGTGCTTGGCTGGCCGGTCGCACTAAACAATTCGCTAGAGTAGAGGACGGTTTGAACATCATCGCAGATATTGAAAAATTTGAAAGTCTTGCAGGGTCAAAATATGGGTGATTTTTTGGGGCTGATTTGCGCTCGGGCGGGCTCTAAGGGTTTGCCAGGTAAAAATCTCAAGTTATTAAACGATAAACCACTGATTGCTTATAGCATAGAGATTGCAAGAAATATTGTGGAGATTTCGGAAATTATTGTCTCTACGGATAGTGAAGAGATTGCGGAAGTTGCCCGATACTATGGTGCACGCGTTCCATTCCTTAGGCCAGATGATCTCGCGACGGACACCGCAGCTGAATGGAAAGTATGGCAACATTTTCTTAACTGGAAACTCGAAAATGAGAAGATGCCAGCGGCATTTGTGGTGCTTCCTCCAACGGCTCCATTACGGGAGGTGGAAGATGTACGCAGTGCAATTAAATTATTTAACAGAACCTCAGCTGATGGGGTGTTATGTGCTGCCGCAGCATACCGGAATCCTTATTTCAACATGGTTGTGGCTGACCAATATTCACGGTGTCGGCTACCTTTTGAAAATGGCAGAAAGGTATATCGACGCCAAGATTCCACAACATTTTTTGATGTCACTACGGTTTGTTACGTGATGCGCAGCGCCTTTGTCAAAAGTGCGGGTCATATTTTTGATGGTGAAATTTACATGCATGAGGTTCCGGTTGAACGGTCAATTGATATCGATACACAACTCGATTTCGATTTTGCCGAATATTTAATCACTAGACGCGAGAAATAGAGCGCCATAATGTCCCAACACATAGATGTCGGAAAAGAAATTACGAAAGCTTTTGGCTATGAGTGTTAGCAAATTTCTTGATAAGGTCATTCATGCTTAAAAATAAAACCATCATGATTACCGGCGGAACGGGCTCATTTGGAAATAGGTTTTTGCCTATGACACTCCAAAAATATAATCCAAATAAAATAATCATTTATTCTCGGGATGAAATGAAGCAATGGGACATGGCGATGAGATTTAAAGGTGATCCTCGCGTCGTCTTTGCTATTGGCGATGTCCGTGATACCGAGCGGTTGTCACGAGTGATGACAGGGGTGGACTATGTGGTTCATGCTGCTGCCACGAAAATTGTGCCAACGGCGGAATATAATCCGTCTGAATGCATCAAGACAAATATTAATGGTGCGATGAATGTAATTGAAGCGGCGCAGGACCAAAGGGTACTAGGCGTTGTTGCTCTATCGACTGATAAAGCTTGTAATCCAATAAATCTTTATGGCGCAACTAAACTGGCTTCTGATAAACTATTCGTCGCCAGCAATCAGCCTTCTAGCGCCTTGTCAACTCGATTTGCCGTGGTGCGTTATGGGAATGTCATGGGGTCGCGTGGTTCTGTAATCCCCTTTTTCCTGTCTTGCGCGAAGGAAAATATTTTGCCTATTACCGATGAAAAAATGACTCGGTTTATGATTTCGCTTGAGCAAGGAGTTAAGCTTGTTTGGCATGCGTTCGCTAACATGCATGGTGGTGAAATTTATGTCAAAAAAATCCCATCGATGAATATTATGGATATTGCAAAAGCAATCGCTCCCAAGGCTGTGACTAAAATAATTGGCATTCGTCCTGGAGAGAAGATGCACGAACAAATGGTTGGAATTGAGGATGCGCCGCATACTTATGAATATAACGGATACTATAAAATTCTGCCAGCAATCCATGGGTGGTCAAATGATCCGGCCAGGATTGGGGATGGTAAAAAAGTTGCACTAAATTTTTCTTATGCTTCGGACACTAATTCTGAATGGATGAGTGTTCAGGAGCTTCGAAAATGGATTGAATTGTACCATGACAGCGGCGTCAGCTAACCTGTGAAACGGAGGATGCTGATTTCTGGAGGCTCTGGTTTGCTGGCTGTTAATTGGGCCTATCAGATGCGTGACCAATGGGATGTGCATTTATTGTTGCATCATCGTAAAATAACTATCCCTGGAGTTTCATGCCATACTGTAGATATAACGAAGTCAGGTGCGGCACTTGAGATTGTAAATCATCTTTCACCTGATCTGGTTATTAACACCGCTGCACTGACCAACGTTGAAAAATGTGAAAAAGACAGAGATCTTGCAACGCTTTGTAACGTTGTGATTCCGTCTAACATGGTCAGTGCAGCGAGAGCAACTGGAAGTTGTTTTGTCCATATCTCTACGGACCACTTGTTTGATGGCAAAAAGCCTTTGCGTTGTGAAAGAGACCAACCCTCCCCTAAAAATCATTATGGTATGACTAAATGGCGGGCTGAGGGGGTTGTCTTCGAAACACTTCCTGAAAGCCTTGTAATAAGAACTAACTTTTTTGGTTGGGGACCACCTTATAGGCGCTCGTTTTCGGACTGGATTCTTAGCGCAATGAAAAATGGTCAGCAGATAAATTTGTTCACAGATGTGTATTTCACGCCTGTCTATGTGTCCGAGTTAATTAAAGTGGTGCATGGTCTTTATGAAGCAGGTTTAACAGGAATTTTTAACATAGTAAGCAGCGATAGATTGTCAAAATATCAGTTTGGTAAGCGTTTGTGCCGGGTTTTTAATTATGATGAGTCTCTTATATTACCAGCATTATTGTCAGAGGTGCCAAACTTGGCGCCACGTCCTTTAGATATGAGTCTCTGTAATCACAAGCTGCTATCAACCCATGCCGCTAGTATGCCCGACTTGTCAACAATGCTAGAGGCTTTGGCTGCTGATAGAGATAACTCCGATCTCCTTGCAACAATAGAAAATACCTGAATTATTCCACACTGCATTCTAGCATTTGTTCTGAAACCGCAAACATTGTAGTCTTTTTACCGCACGCTGCTGGGATTACCGATGATTAACAAAACGATTCACCTAAAATCACCGCATATTGATGAAATCCAGATCGGTCATGGTAAAGATCTTGTCCTCATTGCAGGTCCTTGCGCTATAGAAAGCCGCGACCATTCTATGAAGATGGCAGACATGATCGGAAGTGTATGTGACAAGCTTGGCGTAAGGTGGATTTTCAAGGCTTGTTACGATAAGGATTGTCGGTCATCTCCTTCCAGTTTTCATGGCCTTGGTCTTGAAGAAGGGCTAAAGATACTGGCTGATGTGCGAGAAGCACATGGAGTTCCTGTGACCTCTGACTTTTCTGATCCATCCTGGGGGAGCGCCACTGGTGAGGTTTGTGATATGGTTCAGGTGCCAGCTTATTTATGTCGACAAACGTCGATGCTTCGTGCGGCAGCAGCAACAGGTAAACCGGTGCATCTAAAAAAAGGACAGTTTATGAGTCCTTGGAACATGAAGAATTCATGTCGTAAGCTTGAGACTTTTGGCAACGATCAGATTTTACTAACTGAACGCGGCACATTTTTTGGTTATAATATGCTTGTTAACGATATGCGATGTTTCCCAATCATGCAGGAAACTGGCTACCCGGTTTGCTATGACGCGACACACTCGATCCAACTGCCGACCTCAATGGGTAATATTTCAGGTGGGCAACGCGAATTCATTCCGCATTTAACGCGAGCCGCGGCGGCCTGTGGAATTGAGGCATTATTCATGGAAGTGCATGATGACCCGCCAAGTGCAATGTCTGATGCAAATACTGTTCTAGATTTCAAATATTTGGAATTAGTGTTGGCTCAGGCAAAAGCTATGCATGAAATGCGCTCGGAACTTCGTGCAAAATGGGGAGAAGACTGTGTCCATCCAGAGTGACCGAGATCTTAAAGTTGCCGATGTGATGTTGCCGATAGACATGGCCCCCTTAGCGGATGAGAGCACTATCTTGAAAGATGTGCTTGAGGCAATGGATCGGCATCGCCTTGGCGTTGTGTGTATTGTTGATCAGAAAAAGCATCTAACCGGTATTTTGACTGAGGGTGATGTTCGACGAAAGCTTTTACACGTTCAAAAGCCGTTTGCTGCATTATTGGCGGATGATGCTATCATACATGCAGTCCGATCACCCATAAGTATCACCGCCGATGTTCAACTTATTGATGCACTTGATTTGATGGGTGAAAAAAAAATATGGGACTTGCCAGTCGTCGACGGTGATACGAGAGTTATCGGATTGCTGCATCTTCATCAAGCGATAAGAGGAGTGTTGGATACGTTACAGCAAAGTAAAAATTCGCTTTAGGGCTTTCATAAAAAAATTTATACAGGCAGCTCTTTCTGGGTTGGTGCTATCGTTTGGCAAAAGCAAGTTAGGCCGCTTTATTTTTAGAACAATTCTGGAAAGCGCTATGCAAGAAACTGAGGTTATGCATCGCGATGGATTAACCTTTCGATTCTCTGTTGCTAACCCTTTGCTTGGACTTCGTGCAAGGACGCTTTTCACTAAGGAACCAGAAACGCTGGAGTGGATTGATCGTATGCAACAAGGTGCGGTTTTATGGGATGTGGGTGCAAACGTTGGGACATATACCGTTTACGCCGCTGTTGCGCGGAAAGCTAAGGTAGTCGCCTTTGAGCCTTCTGTATTTAATCTTGAGTTCCTTGCGCGTAATATAAACATAAATAACATCGTGGATCGCGTAACTTTGTTCCCAATCCCACTGTCAAATTGCACAAAGATTAATGAAATGAGGCTTTCCAGTTGTGAGTGGGGTGGCGCTTTATCTACATTTGGTGAGACATACGATGGCAATGGTGACCCAATTTTTCAATCATTTGGTTATAGAATGCCAGGCTTGAAGATGGATGATGCCAAGCGACTGTTTTCTCTGACAAAGCCAGATTTCATTAAGATTGATGTTGACGGTATTGAGGCGCTTATCTTGGCTGGAGGCGGAGGCATTCTGGCTGGTGCACGCTCTGTGCTAATAGAAATAAACGACGATTTTGAGAGTCAGTCCGAGAACTGTGAATTGATACTAAAACGTCAAGGGTTTACTCTGAAAGAAAAGCGTCGATCTGACTTTGAGAGTCGTGATAATGACAATCGTTTTATTACGTTTAATCAGATCTGGACGCGTGATTAGTCCTTTTGTCAGCCATGAAGGAGCTGAACAGTGATTAAGAAGATACTTGAGGCGGGTGCTAAAATCGGCCGAAAAGCATCAGCGCCTGAGACAATGGGTCCCTTGGCTAAGGCTAAGTTGGATACTTTGTGTGAACGCGGTTTTGTAGTATTTGACCACCTTGTTGGTTCACAAGAATTTACCAGAATGCAAATAGATCTCAAAAGGCGCATAGAATCTGAGATGAGATTTGAGTTTCCTTGTCTCGCACAAAACCGTATCGATCAGAAACTACACGCTGATTTGATAAAAAAGAGTTTCCGCGTGCCTTCGTCGGAGCTTAAACGCCAGGGCCTGACTTTTGAACGATCTGATATTAGTAGTTATGAAGATTTGGTAAGGCGTTTTAAGCCTTCGACCCTTAAGTTATTAATGCCAGACAACCTCGATTATTTTTCATTATGGCTTGACCCATTGGTTTTGTCTGTAATCGAAGGATACATGGGCTTCCAGCCTATACTTCGCGAGGCCTTTGTGAGACGAAATTTTCCGTGTTCGTACAAAGTCATGAATCATAATTGGCATAGGGACACCAACCACCAGCATCATCTTTTGAAAGCATTTATTTTTTTCAATGATTGTTACGTTGATACAGGTGCGCACAGATATATTGCTGGCTCTGTGGGTAGTCCACTATTCAGACACAAGATTTATTACAGTGATGAAGAAATAGAGGAAGTATTTCCCGATGGATCTGCCGACCATATTATTAGCGAAGTCCCAGCTGGTACAATCATCCTAGAAGACACGCGCGGTCTGCACAAGGCGGGTATACCACAACGCCATTATAGAGACCTTGGCTTTGCGGTATTTGTACCACCAATGTTGTTTCGAGGCAGTTCTGATTATTTCACTATCAGCAAATCTGTGCATAAGTGTCTTATGCCAAAGCAACAAGTCTATATTGACCGATCAAATATTGTTGCCTAGAGCTTACCGATGATTTTTAGACCAATCTGTATGATTCCTGCGAGACTTGCCTCAAGGCGCTTTCCAAGAAAGCTGCTCGAGCCATTCAGGGGACACCCAATCATTGAACATACTCGTCGTCGTGCATTGTTGGTAGATAAGATGGAAAGGGTGATTGTCGCGACCTGTGACAAGGAGATCGCAAACCTCGTAATTAATAACGGCGGTGAAGCAATCATGACAGGCGACCATCACCCAAACGGGACAAGCCGCATCGCCGAAGCAATACAGCGTTTTGACTGCACACATGTTATCTTAGTTCAGGCAGATGAGCCACTTATCTTGCCCCAGCACATTGAGGCTATGATGAACGCCATTGACATAGACCCAGAGAATGATGTGTTTAATGCGGTGGGGCCTCTTAACTGCCTCAAAGAGTTGGATCAGGTCTCATCAGTTAAATGCGCTTTGGCGACGAATGGTGATATCCTTTATTGTTTTCGTCGAAGCCCTGCTATTGCTCAGGGAAAAGAACAGCGCCATTATATTAGAAAGCTTCTTGGTCTAATTTCGTTCCGCAAAGAACTTCTTCTCAGTCTTGTTAATTTGCCAGAAACAAACATCTCCCAGAGTGAGTCAATTGAGCAGATGAAGTTGATTCAGCATGGAATTAAGTTGAGATCAGTTGAGTTGGATGAGGCAGTTCCGGGGGTAAATGAACCATCCGACATGGACCTTATTGAAAATAGTTTTTCTTCCAGCCCACAGCAACAAGTTTGTTTTGACCGTGCCTTTGCTTCAAAGACGGTGTTTGATGCAAAATAGACAAACACCGTTGGCATTGTTTGAACGTTTGGGCCGCAATATTCTTGAACAGCGCTACGAACCGGAACGCTTGGCCAATCAAGCATTGTTAATCCAAAACAATAGTCGTAAATCTCTTGATAATTATAAGGTATGGTTTGCTCGTAAACCACTTTTTCCAATACTGCTTAGGTCATTTTTCTCCGGTTTGGCTGTTTCACTGCAGTCCATTATTGGACGCAACAGGGCAACTGAAAAAGTGAAACATCAACCCCATCTAGATATCCTATTTATTGGGCATTTGACTAGCCCTGGACATTTGTCGTCACGCTATGACATGTATTACGGCGATTTGCCAGAACTATGCGCTGGTGAAGGGTTGTCAGTTCAGCGTCTCTGGATCAATCAAACGCGCAAAGATTTAACTGCAGCCGAGTGCAAAACTGCACCAGACATACCCATTTTGTCGCGACGTATGTCCATTAAAAACGAGTTGAGTATGTTTTTTAGATTGTGCTTTGACGCTATCAAAATTCTGCGGGGGTCGGGAGATAGGGAGGCTGTTCAGGGTTGTCCAGTCTCTGAGATAGGTCGCCACCGGCGATTTATTGCGTCAACGCATATGGGGCACCGCACAATGAGTGCTTTGCGGGTCGCAACCCAGGCTGCAAATTTTATTCGCCAAACACGCCCTCGTGTCGTGTTGTTTACCTATGAAGGGCAATCATGGGAAAGGGTGTTGTGCAAATTGGTTCATGATAAAATTAAAGACACATCCATGATTGGATATCAACACAGTGTCCTGACACCCGGTCTTAGAAATATTAATGTCCGCCTTGGTGCAGGGTGTGACCCCGACCACATCTTTACGGCCGGTAAAGTAACGAGGACGATTTTGCTAGAGCAGTCGGACTATCACGTAAATGAGATTGATATCCTTGGATCGCCGAAAGCGATTACTGCAAAAAAATCTAAAGTCCAGTCATTTACAGGCACTGTTCTTGGTGTGCCGGAGGGACAATTGTCAGAAGTTAGGATTATCTCTAGATGGCTTTTGGCTGGGGCAAGGGCGATTGGCGATATCGATTTTGTGTTGCGACTTCACCCTCTGACAAGCAAAGCAGATGTGCTCAAATATTGCTCTGAGTTGAATTCAGCTCCTAAAAATCTTCGTATTTCGGACGCCATTTTACGAGAAGATTTGGAAGCGGCTTCGTGGCTTCTTTACCGTGGATCGAGCATTGTATTGAATGCCCTGGTCAAACAGGTGCGCCCAATCTATGTGGATGCTGATGACAGTCATGAGTTTACGAATATTGTAGATCCCTCATTGGAGTGGTGTCGAATTTTCCAAAATATAGATCAACTCACTTTGCAGATCCATTCGGATCGCAAAAATCGAAACATGGTTAGGCATAGAGAAGTTGATGCGATTTCAAAGGCGTCAAAATATGGTGCTGATTATTTCGTTCCTTTTGATTTGTCGTCTATATTTAAAGTGCTCAAATTTCAATCTGTAAAACAGAAGTTTTGATCATTAATGACTGAAAAGAGATACAAGATCCTCTTAACTGCTGGTGGAAGCCCCGGGCAGGAAGCGCTTTATCGTGATCTGCAGGATCAATATGTAATGTTCTTCGCTGATATGGATCCACAGCGTATTTCCCCATTGATACCTGCAACCCAAAGATTTAGAATACCGAAGGCATCGTCTGAAG
>CACNSW010000039.1 GCA_902623185.1 uncultured SAR116 cluster alpha proteobacterium | reverse complement strand
CGAGTCCAGAGACAGTTTGCTGAAGAATTTGGTCACAAGGGTCACGTCGGACTTGTGGGTATGTGAGAAGCCAATAGCTCAATCCACATCTCGTTCTGAGAACGCTGTGCAAGCGATGTCAGCGGTAAATTGTTTCGTTAACTTCCCAAGACGACTGATGCCGTTATACAGGAACCTAAAAGAATGCTTATTGCCTAGTCCACCATTTGAATTTTCATATGCGTCTTCAAACCTCGGCTTGGCTTGTAATACTTCGCATTTTATAGATTTGGTAAATTGGGTGACAGGTGAAATGCCAAAATTAGTTGATACAAGCAGGGTAAATAAATTTTGGCGTTCAACAAATAGAGTAGGATTTTGGGATATCGACGGTGAATTAAATGTTGAGTTTTGTTGCGGCTCAAAACTAACCCTAACTTCTGGATATTCTAGTATTGAACGCCAGTTTGAAATTAGGCGTGATAATTTAACTCTATGTCGTGTAAACGAAGCCAACGGCACCATTTGCATGAGGGGGGATAAAGACTTAAATGTTGGATTTTTAGGACAAAGTGAAATAACTGGCAAGCTCCTGGACGATTGGTGTGAGCAAAAGGCTTGTGGATTGACACCCCTTGAACTGGCCTATGATTGTAACAAGCTGATAACAGATCGGCTTCTCGAGCATTGGAATGATTTCCGGGGTAAAAAAGATCTTATATTGCCTTTTACGTAGGTAAAAATGTCGAAATAAGATTCTTTAGAGGGCGAAAACTAGATGGCTGTGTTGCAGAATTATCAATAATTTTGTGTTGACGTTGATTTTATTATTAGTGTCGCATTAGACTAATTAATCTCGAAATCTATTTGTCCAGCTTTTTATAATTAGGATTTTTTAGCAGTTTAATTTGACTGTTTAAGGATAAGGCACTCTGAAAAAACTTTATGTTTTTGTCTAAAGGTGTCGGCGAATATTATGAGGCTGCGAGACAAAACGTTTGGAAGTGATAGTCGACAATATGTTGTACACAATTATTTAATATCGTGAATTGTGATATAAAAATGCTGTGAAATTTTCACCGAGAAAAATGTTTAAATCTTAGTAAATGTTAAAACATGAAAACCATAGTCAATCGATAAAAATCTCTGCGAATTAATGGCGTGTCTAATTTGTCTAGAAAACGTATTCGTATTATACCCCGACTCGATATTAAGGGGCCCAACTTGATAAAGGGTATTCAGCTTGAAGGGCTTCGGATAGTAGGAGATCCAGGGGAGTTTGCTACGAAATATTACAATGCAGGAGCAGATGAATTAATTTACAGTGATATTGTTGCTAGCCTCTATGGACGCAACAGTTTACTCGACATAGTAGCAAAAACAACAAAAGATATTTTCATCCCATTAACCGTTGGTGGTGGTATCCGCAGCGTAAACGATGTGGAAACTCTTCTGCGACATGGAGCTGATAAAATTAGTGTTAACTCCGCCGCTATTCAGCGTCCAGAATTAATTTCTGAAATTTCATCAAGATTTGGTGCGCAATGCTGCGTTGTTGAAATTCAAGCCAAGTCAATTGGTAAGGGTAAATGGATGGCTCTTTATGACAGTGGCCGAGAAAATTCTGGCCGTGACGCGATTGACTGGGCCTGGGATGCAATTGAACGAGGTGCTGGTGAACTTCTGATCACATCGATAGACCGTGACGGTTGTAGAAAGGGTATGGATTTAGATCTTCTTCGCAGAATATCTTTAAGATCGGCAGTGCCCGTCATCGCTAGCGGTGGTGTAGGTAGCCACTCTGACATCTGTGAAGCAGTTTTTGAGGGCAATGTCGATGCTGTTGCAATCGGGGATCTATTTCATTTTGACCGCGCCACAGTTGGCGAGGCAAAAGAGTACATCAGCCGGCAGAACATCAACGTGAGGCTATGAAAAAGATCGGCGTTTTAGATTACGGTAGTGGCAACATACATAGTCTAGCTATGGCTGTTCGGAAAATTGGTCGAGATGTCGATCTTATTACTTCACCAGAGCAGATGTGGCAGGTTGATAATATAATCTTGCCTGGCGTGGGTGCGTTTGGCAGGGTTATGCAAAAGCTTAAAGACAAGGGTTTCAGTGACGAATTGATTGCCATAATTCGAGCAAAAAAACCTGTGCTAGGTATTTGCGTTGGCATGCAAGTTTTGTTTGAGTTTAGTTATGAGTTTGGTAAGCAGGAAGGCCTTGGTTGTTTAGAAGGATCGGTGGACGAGATCCCGCGTTATGACATAAATGGAAACTTAAATAGGATTCCGCACGTAGGGTGGTCGGACTTAATTTATCAAAGAGAAGATGAGGCTGTAGAAGGAATTGGGGAGCTTTTTTGTTCAGTTAATAATTACGAAAGCTTCTATTTCATTCATTCATTTTCTGTATCGCCAGCAAATAGTAGCATATCGGTAGCACATACGATTTACGGGGGACATGTTTTAACCGCTGCAGTAAGGCAAGGAATGCTTTTTGGGACTCAATTTCATCCTGAAAAAAGTGGCTCAGTTGGCTTAAAAGTTTTGGAAAATTTTACTTGCTTTTAAGGGTTTTTCAATCATCAAATGCCTTCTCTACGTAAATTTGTAAGGTCTTTAACGATATAAGCATAATAGTTAAATTTAACGGCGCTAAATTATGTGCACTGCAACCACATCGCCTGGCTAAAGTTAAAAAGCGTAACTTTTGCACTGTTTAATTAAGCTCGGTGTGGAAGTTGCATCGGGTGGCGGCTCTCCGCGTTTACATGCCCACATCTCTTAAGGAGATTGCTATCTTAGGAGCAGGTTGCTTTTTTTCATGCAAAAGTTACTTGGTATTTGGAAAGCCTTCAACTCTATTGGCACATATCAACATGTCAAAACGGAGCTTTTTCGTTTTGTCGTTGCTCTTCAAAAAGCCTGCAGATGATTGCTTTAAAAAAATGGTGCGGCTAATGTCCTACTTTGCAAATTTCACCGCGCGATTTACTTTGAAAGACTAATTTAGAGAAACATTGTGAAACAATGAACCAAATTGTAGATGAGATAGTCAAAGGCAAAAAAAATTGTGCCTTTTTTATTACTGTTATTGGTTCAGAATATAGAGCTTTGTTTGATAGAGTTTCCTTACCAAGTTATAGAGCTTATTGCGAAAAGTACCAAATAGGCTTGCTTATCCTTAATGAGTATGTTCGCCCACACCATGTCAATCTTCACCCATATAATATTGACCCAGGTTATCAAAGATTGCTTGTTCCATCATTAATCAAAAGTAAGTTTCCTCAATACGAATTCTTATGTGATGTTGATGCCGATTGTATCCCTAGCCATCAAGGTAGAGATATTTTTGATCAATGCGTTTTGGCTAAAGGTACTATTAACCTAGTCTTGCCACTTCCCTCAACATCTACACGCCAACAGCTGGGCAAAAAAATTGCGCTTTTAAGAAAAACTTTCCAACAATCAAACTTTCCTCTGGACAGCTTGCTTTCCGGCAGCGACGAAGACGAAAAACGGTTGCTAGGGTTTGATTACAAAGGCCCTATTTCAACTATAGGAACCTGTGTTTCTCATGTAGATGACTTGGCTCGCTCGGGTTCCAAATTGTATGAGCAGATTAGTAATAAATTTTCTGGATATCTTCAAAATTACAGGAATGATTTTTATGAAAAACATTTTCTGGTCAATTATTTACCATACGAATTTCAAGCAATTTGGAATTACGAGGTGGCCCAACACTATCCTTTTTTGTACTTTGAAAAAAATTTACATTTGGAGAAACTTTGTGTTGGCGCATTACTTAGTAGGGTAGATATGCTTCATTTTGCAGGCTCTTGGCCAGAAAATGATGTGTTCAAAGACGGCCCCTTTCTTTTTGGTGATGCTGGTTCAGAATTTTACCAACTATTAGATAGATACCTTAACGAAGACACCAAAATAAAAAGTTACGGTAGGTTGAAAGTAGAGCAATAAAATGCTTTGTCCAAATTTTTTTTAAAGGTGAATTGATTAATGAGGCGTATTTTAATTTGCGGAGGTGCTGGATTTATTGGTTCACACTTAACAAAAAAATTTATTGATGAACGGGATAGCGTTACGATTTTCGACAACAATATCCAGTACTTTTATCCCGCTGATGAATTTACCATTCAAAACATGAATGATAGGCATGAAAGGTTGCTGGCTGACGCAAATATAATAAGAGGTAATACAGAGGACACAAATGACCTTAGAAGAGCAATATGGAGAGTAGAACCAGACATCGTTATTAATTTGGCAGCGTTGCCTTTAGCCGTAAATGCAGTTCATAATTCTGAAGAAGCTTTTAAAAGTATATGTTATTGCACACACAATATCATGGAAATATTGCGTGATTACAGCCAACTTGAAAAATATGTCCACATTTCATCAAGCATGGTGTACGGGGATTTTGCAGAGGATCCTAATCCAGAAACAGCCCCAAAAAATCCAAAAGAAATTTATGGTTCTATGAAACTGGCCAGCGAATTTATTGTTCTGGGTTATTCAAAGCGGTATAATTTTAATTCCGCGATCATACGGCCATCTGCAGTATACGGCCCGGGAGATAACAATAAGCGTGTATTACAAAAATTTTGCGAGGCGGCAATCAAAAATGAAACTTTATTTGTCATAAATCCATTATCAAATTTTTTGGATTTCAGTTTTGTTGAGGATACAGCAGAGGGTATAAAGTTGATCTCAAAAGGAAAGACGGAATCCTGCGAGGCTTTCAATATTACGCGTGGTCAAGGACGTAGTCTTGATGAAGTCATAAAGATTCTTCAGAATTTATTTCCCAAACTGAAGGTGTCCACCCAACAACAAAATGATACGATATACCCAAGAAGGGGTGCTCTAGATATAGAAAAAGCCAAATCTGTAGTTGGATACAACCCACTCACATCGATAGAGCAGGGCATTGAAAAATATGTTGAGTATCTGATGAGGGCGTTATCTTGAGAGTGATTTACTGTGGCCACAATCAGCGCGGATCTGTTTGCCTCAATTATCTTGACAAAATTGAGGAAATTGAAATTCCCCTCGTGATTGGACACCCCCAACACGACACAACTTCATCTTATTATCACACGATTGAGAACGAGGCTGAATCAGCGAAACTGAATTATATTGCCCCAGAAAATATAAACGTTTTGGAAACTAGGGAACTTATTTCGAAGATAAGGCCCGACTGTATGGTGCTTGTAGGATACTCGAAATGTTTACTTAGAAAAGAAATTTATAATATCCCAAAATATGGCACTTTAAATGTTCATGCCAGTTTGTTGCCTAATTACAGAGGAGCTTCTCCATTGAACTGGGCTCTAATTAATGGTGAAACTCAAGTCGGTTTCTCCATCATAAAAATAGACGAGGGCATAGATACAGGTCCGATACTTTATCAAGAAAAAATTGAGGTGGCTCCTACTGACAACATTTCAACTATCACAACGCTTATTAACCAAAAAGTTGGGCCCGCGTTGGTTTCCACAGTCATAGCCATTGAAGAAAAACTTAAATTAAGCGTCAACCAAGTCCGATCAGAGGGTTCTTTTTACAGCAAACGATTTCCTAAAGATGGTCGATTGGATTTCAAAACTATGAGTTCACAACAGATTATAAATATGGTCAGAGCTCTTTGTGACCCCTACCCGGGGGCATTTTTTAGATTGTGTGGCCAAGACTACGTTGTTGAGCAAGCTACTGCGCCGTTGGAAAACTTTCGAGGGGTAAAAGGTCGAATAGCAAAGATCTTTCAACCTGATAGTTTAATCGCCTTATGCCAGGACGGAGGCGTCCACCTCAAATTAAAGTCACCACTGAAAAAAAACGCAATTGAGGCGATGAAATGGGGTTTAGATATTGATGGCAATTGAGGTCCCTTTTTTTGGTTTAAAAAGAGAGTCTGAAACTCTGCGATCTGAACTTTTAGAGGGTGTTGCTGCAGTGTTAGATCATGGACAAGTTCTCCAGTCGAGAGAAGTTCTTGATTTTGAGACCTCCATAGCAAAAATGACCGGGAGAAAATACGCGACTGCAACTGGCTCTTGCACAGATAGCCTTTACTTCGCATTGCTAGCTGCCGGCGTGAGCAGGTTTGATGAGGTTGTTGTTCCCGCATTTAGTTACATAGCTTCAGCTTCTTGTATTCTCAGAATTGGCGCTACTCCAGTTTTTGTTGACGTAGATATCAATGGAAATATGGATGCCAACAAGGTTTCTGCTGTGTTATCAGAGAGAACTAAAGCATTGATTTATGTTCATATGTACGGTCATTTTGACGAGCAAAATCTTTCTCTGATCAAAGCACAAGCAGAAAAATTTGAAGTCACAATCATTGAGGACTGTGCGCAGGCTTTTGGCAGTATTGGAGGAGTGTCAGGTGTTCCAGCAGGGTCCCTTGGATCAATAGCTTGCATTAGTTTTGACCCTACGAAGGTAATATCAGCGTTAGGAAGCGGAGGAGTCCTTCTTACTGATGATGAAAATGATGCTATTCTATCGAAGAAGCTTCGTTATCATGGTAAGGGTCCTGAGGGTAAATTCGATTTATTAGGATTCAATTCCCAGATGCCGACAATTACTGCTTCAGCGCTGTTAATAAAACTTAAATATGATGAAAAATGGCGAGTAAAAAGACAAAAAATTGCAAAAATTTATATAGAAAATTTGAAAAGATTTCCTGTCAGACTTCCTGAAGTACAGAAAATCGAGACCCATAATTATCACAAATTTGTTATCAATTTAGATCAGCGAGAAGAGGCTTTGGAATGGCTTCTGTCTTCTGGAATTCAAGCTATGGTTCATTATCGCGAACCTCTGCCACAACACAAAATTTTTGACTGTTGTTCACCAAAAAACAATGAGTTTGAAAGAGCGCAAAAACTCAGTCATACTTGTTTGTCGCTACCATGCCATGCTTTTTTATCGGAACTAGAAATAGATTATGTCATAGAAAAAATGGAAGAATTCTTCAGGTTATGAAGGATAAGGCTGGCAAATTGGAAGTGTCCTGGTAGGCGATAAGCCATCCCTAAAGCCGCTTGATATGTTACAGTTGGTGTTGCTTTCGAAGATATCACGTCATTGTTTTGCGTTCATCTTCAACCATGCAGGTGAGATGGTATACTCAATAAAATCTGAGGTAAAATTCATAGGCTCAGAAGCTTCGCCACAAACAAATTTGGTTGTTGCCGCGTCAAAACGTGCAATCTGATACGCTAATGGGTCTGTTGTTAGAAGACAGCATAAAACAGTCTTTTTTGGTGATATTAATTAAGGGCTACTGATTTGGTCTCAAAATTTTCAAAAACTTCCAACGGGTGTTGTGGCGCACCTGCTTTTAAGAGAGTGGCCGATATTAAATGTGCTATTAGCTCAATCTGAACTCTGCTCACAAAAATTTTATCAAGTTGTGGTACTTAATTTTAAACTCTATGCAATACAATTTTAGAGGTGAAAATTCTTTGGAGTTTCAAATTTTCTGTAATTTTTTGATGGATAAGGTTAGAGATGGGAAAATTCATAAATCAATTAAATTTTAAGGAAAAAGTTGTGTTGCTAACCGGTGCCGCTGGTCATTTGGGGCAGAATTTTGCAGCAACGCTCGCCGAACTGGGCGCTAATCTCGTACTTGTAGATCATGAAGCTTCGTCATTGAAAACATTAGCGAAGAGACTGCAGAGCTCATGGGGCATCGATGTCAAAATAGTTACAACTAATCTAGAAGATGAGTCAGAACGTGATAAACTCATTGAAAGATGTTTTTCTGAAGGCAAGATAGACACGGTCATAAATAATGCATCATTTGTTGGTACAAGTGAACTCCCGGGGTGGGCAGTTGATTTTGAAGAGCAGGCTCTTGATGCATGGCGCAGAGCGCTCGAAGTTAATTTAACTGCTGTTTTTCACATTTGTAGAGATTTAGCCCCTCTTTTAAGTGAATCTTCGAGCGGGGGCTGTATAATAAATATAGCGTCAATATATGGTGAATTTGGTCCTGATTGGTCACTTTATAAAGGAACTAAAATGAGCAACCCGGCTGCGTATGGGGCATCTAAAGCAGGAATTATTCAACTAACAAAATTTTTAGCAACTACTTTAGCTCCAACGGTACGCGTAAATGCCATCTCACCTGGGGGCATATTTAGAAATCAACACCCTGAATTTGTGTCTCGCTACGAGAAAAAAACGCTCTTAAATCGAATGGCAACAGAACAAGATGTTTCTAGTGCGTTAATATTTCTTGCAAGTGATATGTCAAAATATATCACGGGTGAGAACCTTAGGGTATCAGGTGGCTGGGGGCTGTCATGATTGCTCGTTTCAACGCATTTCATTGGGTCGCATCTAATCCAATCTCAGGGTGTTTTGCAAAAAAAAACCGCCGTACTTATTTGCGGAATTGTTTACGAGGCTACCGTAGAGTGAAACAGTCTGGAAAACTCAGTAGCTTTCGTTTGTTGAAAAATAATGCGGTGAAATTAAGACTTAGTGAGGTCAGCAACCACAATGCGTCTCTAATATCGGAATTCAGCACTTGCGATGCTGAACTAGTTGTTAGGCAATTTGTGCTCCAATCTTTCATGGGTCAGAAATTTATACGAAGTATTCTTTCTGGTCTTGGCAATGATAAGCCTGCGGTCATTGCAGCACCGAATTCTTGGAGAAAATTTTTTCGGTCCGAGGGAATTGAAATATTGGAAAGCGAGTCCCGAAAAGCTTGGGGTTTAGAAATTCTTCTACATTTGATGTATGGATATTACGTTTTTGGTACTTTAGTTTTGAGGAATTTCATCGATAAATCGTATGACACTCAGAATCATGAGAGCTACGCATATTTTTATGCGTTATCAAATAACAATTTGCCTTCAAGCCTCGACGAAAGCTTTGATATTTTAAGCTGGTATAGCAAAACTAAATGCAGAGATGTTAACATCACTAAGTTTAGACACAGCGTCACTTCAGTGCCCACGCAAACGAATAATGGCGTTTCGATCGAATATGAACCGCCGCCTTATTATAAGATAAAATCTACACGAGATAAGTTTTCGTTTCTATTTTGGGGTGTTAATGCGTCACTGGTAGCTTTAAAGGACTTGACTTTTGGAAGGTGGTGGCATGCTCTACTTTTTCGCGAAATTGTAAAAGCTAAAGCGGTACAACTATCATCAACAGAAAATTTTGCTTCAGAGTATTTGTTTTACCACTCTGCCTCAGTCTACAGGCCCCTTTGGACATACGTGCCTGACGCTGCAGGCTCAAAAATAATTTCTTATTTTTATTCATCTTTTGACCAGCCTCAGATTAATCGAGAATGTGAGTGCCAAAGTTATGAATGGGCTCCATCGACATGGCCTAGCTTTTTAGTCTGGGACCACTATCAAAAAGAGTTGCTAGCTAGAGATACGCATACTGAAACCGAGATCAAAGTAACAGGTCCTATATATTTTAGTGATTCATCTACCAAAATTCCTAAATCACATCGTTTAGCTTTAGCAGTTTTCAATATTGACCCCCAGCGAGCTTCAGGACATTTTGGAGTATCAACTCTTGCTGATTACTATGATAGTTGTATGGCAGTACATCATCGTTTCTTAATTGAAATCGCAGAAGTTTCAGAAAAACTCGGCGTAGATATCTTCGTTAAGCCTAAGAGGGACATTGGAAATAGATTGGCAAAATCGTATATAAGATGTGTTTCAGAAATCACGCGACTTGACAACGTAACAATAATCCCCAGCGACGTATCTCCATTTAGATTAATATCCCAAACAAATGGGGCGTTGTCGGCTCCATTTACTTCCCCAACAATCTATGGAGCGCATCTGAATCGCCCTGCGGCATATTATGACCCATGTGGTTGGATCAATTCAAGTGATCCCGCGGGAAGAGGACAGCCAATCTTACAGGGCAAAGACCAACTAGAGGTTTGGACCAAAGACTTACTAAGAAGATTCAACGAAGCTTGTAGGCATTAGCTTTTTCTTGATGAAATTAGCATAAAAAATCTTTGTGTTTTATCACACCCAACAACATGAAGTTTTTTTGTTAAGAAAGGTATCAAATTTGTGAGCGTCAATGCATAGGCAGAAAGTCATTGGAATAATTCAAGCAAGGCTCGGTTCCACTAGATTGCCAGGGAAAGTATTGGCAGATATCTACGGCAAGCCGATGCTTGCTTGGATGCTTACACGGTTAGCTAAGGCAAAATCTCTTGATCAAATTGTTATCGCTACAACAACTTCCACGCTTGATGATCGGTTGCATCAGTGGGTGTTGAAAAACACAAATTTTGATTGTTTTCGTGGAAGTGAAATGGATTTGGTAGAGCGTTTTTATGAGTGCGCGGGTAAGTATCAAGCAGACGTTATTGTAAGGTTAACAGCTGATGACCCTTTAAAAGATGGAGCAATAATCGATCGTGCAGTTGAATTATTTTTTGAGAATAAGAAAGTCGACTATGTTTCTAACTGCCTAAAAGCTACTTATCCAGAAGGGCTTGATGTAGAAGTCTTTAGTTACAAAGCACTTAGTAAAGTACACAATGAGGCATATCTCCTATCAGATCGTGAGCATTTGACCTCCTACATGACCAACAACCCAAAGGTCTTCTCGTTACTAAACTTTGAATATGAAGAAAAACTGGAGGACTGGCGTTGGACCGTGGATAAACCTGCCGATTTAAAGCTGATGCATGAGATATTTGACAGGTTCAAAGATAAGCCATGTGCAGATTTCAGAGAAATTATTGCGTTTGTTAAACAACGCCCGGATCTCTTAAAGATTAATCAGGGTACTAAAAGATTTGAAGGATATTTGCAATCAGTTGAGCGGGAGAAGTATTGGGATGATAACTGAACGTATCTTTGGAAATGAAATGAAATATCTCACAGAGGTTTTAGGTTCAGATTTTCGGGCGTCAAAAGGCGCGTCTATGATGCAGCGTTTTGAAAAAGCATTTGCCAAAAGGCTGGGTAGGAGGCACGGCATCGCGTTTGTTAATGGAACTGCTACAATGCATGCGGCCCTTGAAGCTTGGGGAATTGGCGCCGGTGATGAGGTAATAGTTCCGCCACTTACTATGGCTTCGACGACCTTTGCGGTTTTGCAATGCAATGCTACACCCATATTTGCGGACGTCGATAGTCAAACCTTCCAAATTTCAGCAGAGTCAATAGCAAGTTGTGTCACTGAAAAAACCAAAGCAATTATAACCGTCTCCTTGTTTGGTTTAAGCCCCGATATGGACCCAATAATAAAGTTGGCAAAAGCACACAATTTAAAAATCCTGGAAGATAATGCTGAATGCTTTCTTGGAAGCTACAAGGGTAGACTGGTTGGAACACTTGGTGATTGTGCAAGCTATAGTTTTCAGAACTCTAAACACCTCACCAGTGGTGAGGGAGGTATAGTCATCACTGATGATGATGACTTTGCTGATAAGATTAGAAGGGTTTCGTCTCTAGGATACAATGGGTTGTCTGCAAAAAGTGGCAAGGTTACTCGTGAAGAAATTCAGAGTCCAGATTATCTGCGCCACAATATCCTTGGTTGGAATTACCGAATGCCAGAGTTGTGTTGCGCTGTTGCGTTAGCACAAACTGAAAATATCGATAAGCTAGTGGAAAGGCGACAAGAAGTAGGTAAACTTTTTGGTGAGGCTGTATCAGCGCATGTCGATTGGTTTACGCCTCAATTGGTACCTTCTTATGCACA
>CACNSW010000038.1 GCA_902623185.1 uncultured SAR116 cluster alpha proteobacterium | reverse complement strand
GAAATCCTTTGTGGTGCTGACTATCATGTTTTTATAGACGAAGCAGGTGGCGCCTCGGTGCTTGGAGGTGTAATGTTTGCGCCAATGGCAATGAATGCCGATGGTTCTATCGACCCAGACACTATCTTGCGGACTATAAAGCCAGACGATGAACATTGTCCAATCTCGCGAATGCTGTCGCTAGAAAATACGTGGCATGGTCAGGTCCAACCGCTTTCAGCGATTAATGAAGCTGCAAAATGTGCGCGAAAGAATGGTCTTGTCGTGCATCTTGATGGCGCCAGAATGATGAATGCGGTTGTTAAGCTTGGCACCACACCATCTAATCTGGTCGCTCAGGTGGACACGGTATCGTTGTGTCTGTCAAAGGGCCTTGGTGCACCAGTTGGCACTATTCTCGCTGGACCAAAAGCGTTTATCAGGCGCGCCCACCGTATCCGTAAACTCGTGGGTGGTGGTATGCGTCAGGCGGGTTTACTTGCCGCAGCCGGTCTATATGCATTGAATAATCATATCGAACGGCTTGCTAGCGACCATGACCACGCCCAGCGGCTGGCTGAACAACTTGCAGCGATCCCCGGTGTCAGCGCCGATCCAGCAGCAGTCGAGACCAACATGGTGTTTGTCGATTTTGCCGTTGGTTCTGGCGTGCGCCTGCGCGATCACCTGGCGGCCAAGGGGATGCTAATCGTTGCTGACAGCGATCATGTCCGTCTCGTCACACACCTGGACTGTGGGGTAGCTGAGATCGACCATTTTGTCACTGAAGTTCGCAATTTTTTCAGCTAAAGCATCGTTCGGTACCGAGAAATCTCGATTGGATTTGGCCTGAATCCGTCCTGATTTCTGACGCAAGCTGGATAACTGCTAAAAAAAGCTGTGGCACTATCGAGGCGGATAAAGGTTTGAGACAGAGGAATGCATATGGCAATACAGCTTTCGATTGGTGCAAGAGTAAGAAAAAGTCCATTTTTTGAAGCAACACTTGCCGATGGTATGGTGGCAGCAAGTGTATACAATCACATGTATATGCCGACTAGTTATGGTGATCCTGTGTCTGAATATAATCGAGTTATAAATGGTGTTGCAATGTGGGATGTCGGTGTCCAACGACAAGTTGCAATTAAGGGTCCGGATGCCCTTAAATTTGCTCGTTACCTCACTCCAAGAAACTTGGATGTTTTAGAGGTTGGCAAAGGCCGATATGTCCCAATATGTAACTTTGAAGGCATCTTAATAAATGATCCGGTTCTTTTACAAATTTCTGATACGGAAGTCTGGTTGTCGATAGCTGATAGCGACGTGGCTCTTTGGGCCGGTGGAATTGCGGGCGCCTTAGGTTTAAAAGTAAAAGTCTTTGAGCCGGATGTCTCGCCTTTGGCAATTCAGGGACCGAAGGCTGTGGATGTGGCCGCCAAACTGTTTGGTGATTGGGTTCGAGATCTGGGATACTTTGGTTTTGTAGAGACGAAATTGAAGGGAATCCCTTTGCTGGTTGCTAAATCAGGTTGGTCAAAGCAAGGAGGTTATGAGTTGTACCTCAAAGACAAAAAGTATGGGTCAACGTTATGGCAGTTGGTGAGAGAAGCTGGTGAGGAATTTGAAATTGGACCAGGCGCTCCAAACTATGTTGAAAGGGTAGAGAGTGGGCTTATTTCTTATGGGGCGGATACTGATGATGCGATCAACCCTTTTGAACTAGGAATGGATAAATTTATCGATTTAGATCAAGAATATGATTTTATTGGAAAAAAATCTTTAATTGAGATTCGAAGGAGAGGAATAAAGCGTCGTTTTATGGGACTCATAATTGAAGGTCCGTCTTTTCCCAGAACAAATGAGTCGCCGTGGGCAGTCAATAAAAAAGGTGTGGACGTAGGTTACGCATCTGCCGCCGCTTGGTCGCCACGGGTCAGATCAAATATTGCCGTTGCTATGATATCCATAGACGCTATTGAGTCCAAAGAAACAGTTGAAGTGACAACTGACTGGGGCCCTCGGGAAGCCAAGGTTGTTTCCTTACCAATAATTTAGCCCCACCATTTGCGAGGAGAAAAGGCCGCTAAACCAACGGCCTTCTCTCACGATATGCAAACTGTTGCGAATTCCAGCTGGCACCACCAGGGAAGTGGTGACACCTGTTCTACAGTTATTCTACGACGGCGAGATTGACAGCGGCGACTTTACCGTTGCGCTGTTCTTCGAGATCGTAACTAACTTTCTGGCCCTCGTTCAGACCGTTAAGGCCGGAATTCTGGACAGCGGTAATGTGAACAAACACATCATTGCCATCTTCGTCAGGATTGATAAATCCATATCCCTTTTGCGTGTTAAACCACTTTACAGTGCCTTGTGACATTCGTTTAGTCTCCAAAATGAGTCGAAACAAGCCGCCGATTTCGACCAGTTATTCAATTTGATGCTACATATGTCACTGTTCGCACGGGAATCAGGTCTAATATAGCCAAACGGCTCCCTACATATGTGGCGGCTAGCCCATGTTGTCAAATTTTTAATTGTCACCTACTTGTCATAATAGAGTCAGGGCTCGTTGGAGATCATTCATATCCACAGGATGTAAAGTTTTTAGGCAATAGTTCTAAAAGTTCTTCAACTGATTGAAAAACAGCCATATAACAGACCTGGGTTAGGCGTCATAACGCTCGACTTGAATAGCTCTATCCCATTATAATTCCGAGAAAAGGTACCTATGCCTCCTGCGTCAAAAATTCGCTTCCGCGGTGCTGTCTTTGCCCTTGCCGCGGCATTCTTGTGGGGTCTTGTGCCACTTTATATTGATTTGGTGGATGCCACGTCCCCTTATGAGATTGTTGCGCACCGGGCGCTTTGGTCCGGGGTTTTGTTGCTTTGCTACATGCTGTTGACAGATGGTGTTCGGAGGTTGCCTGAAATTTTTGGTGACAACACAACGCGAAGGGGCTTGGTTGCCTCATCATTTTTGCTGACAACGAATTGGGGCCTGTTCGTATATGCTGTGCAATCTGGCCGTGCCATAGAGGCTGCGCTCGGTTATTTCATCTATCCGCTCGTTGCTGTTGTTCTTGGCAACCTGCTTTTGCGCGAGCACCTAGATCGGTTGGGCTGGGTGGCTATTAGCATAGTCGTCTGCGGTGTTCTGGCCAAAATCTTGTTGAATGGCAACCCACCATTTATAGGACTGTGCTTGGCCGTCACTTTCGGCTTTTACGGTTTGACTCGGAAAAAGATGGGTATTGACCCCATAATGGGCATGTTTATCGAAACAATTATCATTATGCCGTTTGCTGCTGGATATCTTATCTGGATGGCATATTTTGGCTTGCAAGTCTTTTATGGTGGTGGATTTTTTAATATCATTTTGGCCATGCTCGCCGGTGTAATCACAGTGGCGCCATTGCTTCTATATCATATTGGCAACCGGGACCTACCTTTATCCGTGGCTAGCTTACTTTTCTACGTCAATCCGACGACCCAACTCTGCGTTGGTGTTTTTATCTTTGGTGGGGCGTTCACGTTGGGTGATGGGTTGGCCTTTAGTCTGATTTGGGCCGGGGTCCTGGTTTTTTTTGCTCGCCACCAAATAGTGCGCGAGACGCCGGCCTCTGGCTAAATAGACCAAAAGTCCGATATATGTTAATAGAGTAATGGCAACGCAACCACCAACAGTTAATCGATTACACTTGTTGAGACAATCTTATCCGGATCGGTTGGTGGCTCACCGATAGCTAACTTGCGGACGGCATCCATCCCCCTTTCAACTTGTCCCCAGACAGTGTATTGACCTGTCAGATGGCCGCAACCTTCAAAACAGATGAAGAACTGGCTGTCACCTGAATTTGGGTTCATTGACCGAGCCATACCAACCGTACCCTCACGATATTCGTAATCGGTGAACTCGGCTTCAAGTTTCTGCCCGGAGCCACCCATGCCAGTACCGTCCGGGTCACCGGTCTGTGCCATGAATCCAGCAATCACTCTGTGAAAGATGATCCCATTGTAAAAGCCGTTGTTAGCAAGTTCGGTAATCCGCGCCACATGGTTTGGCGCCAGTTCAGGTAGCATTTTGATTTCGACCTGCCCCTGACTAGTCTCGAGTAGGAGCGTTTGACCCACCCCATCGTCGCTGGTTGCTTTTGCTGCAGTTGTCATGATGAATAAGGTAACTCCAATAAGTGCGGTGGTAAATTGGCTCATAGGCCCGTCCCATACTGACTGTCTAAAAAAATGTGCACGACTAGAATTTGAAAAGACCCTTAATACGACACATTTACCTTAATGACATATAGGGTAGTTTCGTGTTGGTTAAAGATGCTAGTGAGAAAAGTGCGCGCAAATATCACCAAGTGTGGCTACAATGATCTAATGAGCCCAGATAATAAAAGAAACACCAAGACTGACGAGCTAAAAGACCTTAATCAGCTGACACCTCGGGAATTTAACATTTGCATCGACGCTGACGGTATGTGGTTCCATGAGGGTGGTCTGATCAGTAGGCCAGCTATGGTCAAATTGTTTGCCTCGGTTCTGCACCGGGAGGCAAACGGCAGCTATTGGCTGGTGACTCCTGTTGAGCGCGGCACGATCACTGTTGCTGATGCTCCGTTCATAGCGGTCGCTCTTTCTGTGACCGGCTCCGGTCCTGAACAAGAAATCAGTTTTACGACCAATGTCGGTGATGAGGTAATTCTGTCGTTAGAACATCCTTTGACTGTGCGACAACCGCCACATTCTTTGGCCGGTAATCTGACCATCGGGGTTGCACCTTATATTCTTGTCCGTGACCGTCTCGAGGCAAAGTTGAACCGGCCAGTTTTTTATGAACTTGCCAAATATGCCACGAGCAACGGTCAGGGTGAATTAGGTGTCTGGAGCTGCGGAAATTTTTTTCTGCTGGAGGTATGATGCACAGTCTTGAGGACAAAGAAATCCTCGGCAATGTCAAAATGGAGTCCGGCAGCATGCGGTTCGCCAAGTTGCTTAATCCTGTCCCAAAGTTCTTGTGTGCTGATGAGGGCCAACCTGCGGTAGTGCTGGTGGGATTGCAGGAACGGGAAGCAAGTTGGCATGTGGTGATGACACGCCGCGCTAGCCATCTTACCCACCATGCTGGCCAGATCAGCTTTCCCGGCGGAAAGGTAGACCCTGAAGATACTAGCCTGGTTGAAACGGCTCTGCGCGAGGCGAAGGAAGAAATTGCGCTTTGTCCCAATGCCGTCACGATCATCGGCGCGCTTGATATTGTAGTAAGTCCATCGGGTTTTGTGGTGCAGCCGGTGGTTGGCCTCATCGCACCAGAAGCGAATTTTGTTGCGGCGCCAAATGAGGTGGATGAAGTGTTTGTTTTGCCGCTTAACGAAGTGCTTGATTTTACCCGCCACCGACGGGAGAGCTATTTGCGGGAGGGGGTTTGGCGTGAAGTTTGGGTGATTGATCATGCGGACTATTATCTTTGGGGGCTTTCAGCCAGTATCCTGGTTGATTTTGCCAGCCGCTATTAACTAGGAAATCGTCTGTATGGTTTCGACTATTTGGCAATCGGGACAAATCGTCAGTTGGAAGGGAAGGATACATTAAGAATGCGCCATTTACTGATTATGTTGAGCGCCTTTTTCGCGGCGATTATTGTAATAACTCTAATCAAAAGCTGGCAGCGCCGCTCGGCGCTTGCACGGAGTGAGGACCCCGAAGCATTAAAGGGCATCACGGGAGCACATTTGATCGGCGCGCTTGCTGGCCTTGTTGTTTTCTTCTTAGGTGTGATTCTGCTAGAAGGAACAAGTTCCAGTCCGGATAAAACTTATCGTCCTGCTGTGCTCAACGAAGGGCAGATATCGTCCGGCGGTTTTGATGAGGGCATTGTTGGTTATGGTAGATAAAACCGAATTCCCAATTCCGCCTCTCGCTAAGCAGATTTTTTTGCTTGCGGCGGCGGCTGGTTCGGAAGCGCGAATAGTCGGTGGCGCTGTGCGCGACTTTCTGGCTGGACGCCCAGCTGGCGACATTGATATGGCGGTCGCCATGCCGATTGAACATGCGTCTGAAATCTTTCGCAAAGCTGGGCTAAATGTGATCGAAAGTGGCATCCAACATGGCACGGTTACAGTGCAAACTGACTCCTCGATTGCTAGTGCGATAGAGGTCACGCAGACACGAATTGATGTAGAGACCGATGGTCGCCATGCGACGGTCGAATTCAGCTTTGATTGGGAACAGGATGCACGGCGGCGCGATTTCACTATTAATGCTATTTATGTTTGCGCTGATGGCAGTATTGTCGACCCATTAGGTGGACGGGCTGATCTTCACGTTGGTTGTTTGCGCTTTGTTGGTAATGCTGGTCAGCGTGTTCGTGAGGACGCACTGCGAATGCTTCGCTATTGCCGGTTGATGCCAGCATTTGCCAGTTGCGGGCCAGATCTCAATGCCGTCAAAGCGCTCCGAGATCATGCCAATCTTGCCGCCGCGTTATCTGGAGAACGCATCGCTGCCGAATTAAAGCGCCTGCTCACGGCGCAGGGTGCAAGTGATGGAATTTCGCTTATGAATGCGTGCGGTGTTGATATGGCTGCACTTGGCATTCCGCTTGTAGCGTCGCCTCTTGTCCATTTTCCGGCGATTGGCCAGTCTGGTCCGCTCTCGGCGCAAGGTTGGCTTGCTCGCCTTGCGCTTATCATGCCCGCTGGTAGCGCCGGGCCCATTGCTAAAAGGCTTTGTTTAAGCCGCCGCGATGCGCGATGCTTGTCGTCGATCGACCATATTGGCGTACCGGAACTGGCACCGACACTAGCACCGCAGACAGATGATCCAACTATCTGGCAACGTGCTGTCTGGGCGTTACTTCGCGATGGGATCAATGCGGGTCTAGTCTATGCTTTAGCAACGGCGCGTGCTGGAGTGAATGTCGATCTGGTGCATGCCACAAACATTGCTTGCTGGGATCCGCCAAGATGCCCGATTTCAGGTGCTGATTTATTGTCGCATGGCGTTGACAATGGACCCGCGTTAGGCGAAATGCTAAGGGCAATTGAACAAACATGGGTGGGGAGCTCCTTCACCCTCACAAGGAAGGAGTTGCTGGCTGGCCTGTAAGTCCTATGTTTAATTTTTTGCAACTCAACACATGGGAGTTGGTTGATTGAAAAGCGACTTTCTGGATTAACAGCGTCATTATCAAAGCGATGCAATCACATAGCAAAATGGTAGGTAATGCAATAGACACGGCTGACTTTAGATCGATCGGGTCAGATATTGGGTCGCGCAAGGCAGCTGCGGCCAGCTGGTTTACTGCATTGCGAGACGAAATCTGCGCCACTTTCGAAACCATCGAAACCGAACTTTCTGGTACCGCTATGGCTGATAAGCTGGCTGGCAAGTTCTCACGCAAAAGTTGGAATCGCGAAGGCGGTGGTGGCGGTGAGATGAGCGTGCTGCATGGCCGCGTGTTTGAAAAGGTCGGTGTCAATATTTCCACCGTTCATGGTGAATTTTCTGAAGAATTTCGGGTAAATATTCCAGGCGCTGCTGCTGATGGGAAATTTTGGGCCAGCGGTATTTCGGTAGTTGCCCACATGCAAAACCCACATGTACCAGCGGCGCATATGAACACTCGTTTCATCGTTACCTCGACGAGCTGGTTTGGTGGCGGCGGTGACCTGACGCCGCTTTTGCCCGATGAAGACGGTCTCGGGTCAGACTTTCATAACGGGTTGAAAACAGCCTGTGATGTTCATGACCCTAGCTATTATCCGCGTTTTAGTAAATGGTGCGACGAATATTTTTATTTGCCTCACCGTGATGAGCCACGTGGCGCGGGTGGGATTTTCTTCGACAATCTCGCCACTGGCGATTGGGATGCCGATTTTGCCTTCACTCGTGATGTTGGCAGGTCATTTTGTGACACTTATTCAAGTATCGTTCGCGCCTGCATGGAGCGTAGCTGGGATGAGGGCGATAGACATCGCCAGCTCGTACGACGTGGCCGCTATGTTGAATTTAATTTGCTACATGACCGTGGCACGCTTTTTGGTCTGAAAACTGGCGGAAACATTGAAGCTATCCTCATGAGCTTACCGCCAGAGGTAAGATGGCCTTGAATAAGACATGCCAGTCATCGGGGCGCGTCCAAATGCCTCGCATTTTTTGCTGGAAAAAAAGCAAATTAAAGTGGGAAAGTGATGAGTGTCATGGTAAAAAACTTCACTACTAGGGGAAATTTTCAATTTTTTAGTTTGTCGCTGCATGACGCGGGCTTTGCAAGTTGTGTTTCGCTGTCTGAAAAACATCAGAAGGCTTCGAGACAATAGAGGACAGAATGGCTAAATTAACCTCAAATTCCAAATCAATGTCTGTAGACACTAAACAGCAACCGGGTCGGCGAGACTTTATAGTCGTCGCGACCTACGCCATGGGAGCGGTGGGTGCTGCTGCTGCTGCATGGCCGCTCATCGACCAAATGAACCCAGCAGCTGATACCTTGGCGCTGGCGAGTACTGAAGTGGATGTTTCAAAAATTTCAGAGGGTCAGGCCATCACTGTGACTTGGCGTGGCAAGCCGGTTTTCATCCGGCATCGAACGCCAGACGAGATTGCTCGTGCGAATGCAATTGATGGGTCAGAGCTGCCTGACCCGCAGGAAGATGAGGCTCGTGTGCAGAGACCTGAATTACTAGTGGTCGTTGGGGTATGTACGCATTTAGGCTGTGTGCCGTTAGGCCAAAAGACCGGTGACGTGAAAGGGGAATACGATGGATGGTTTTGTCCATGCCATGGCTCACACTACGACACGTCCGGCCGGATCCGTAAAGGGCCGGCGCCAACCAATCTCGAGGTACCACCATATAGTTTCTTGTCTGATAACGTTATTCGTATCGGTTAATCGTCGCGTTCTACTGGAGGCAATATAGAAATGTCTGCTGCAAAATTTTCAAATCCGGTTGTTAGATGGATTGACCATCGCCTCCCGGTCTTTACCATGCTTGATCACACCGCAAATGAATATCCTACGCCAAAAAACCTGAATTACATGTGGAACTTTGGCAGCCTTGCTGGACTTTCTCTTGTAATCATGATTGTCACCGGCATCGTTTTGGCGATGAGCTACACCGCTCACGTTGATTATGCATTTGAGTCGGTTGAGCGCATTATGCGCGATGTCAATCATGGATGGTTGATCCGCTACATCCATATGAACACGGCGAGTTTCTTCTTCATCGTAGTGTATCTTCATATTTTTCGCGGTTTATATTATGGGTCCTACAAGGCACCGCGCGAATTGTTGTGGATTCTTGGCGTAGTTATCTTTCTGCTTATGATGGCTACGGCATTTATGGGTTATGTTCTACCTTGGGGTCAGATGAGCTTCTGGGGTGCTACCGTGATTACGAATTTGTTCTCAGCTATTCCGCTTGTCGGCGAGAGTATCGTGACCTTTCTGTGGGGTGGGTTCTCTGTCGACAACCCGACCCTGAACAGATTTTTCTCGCTGCATTATTTAATGCCTTTCCTGATCGCTGGTGTAGTTATTCTGCACATTGTGGCGCTTCACCGTTTTGGTTCGAATAATCCAATAGGTATTGATACGAAGGGTAAGCAGGATACGATTTCTTTCCATCCCTACTACACCATCAAGGACATAGTTGGCGTAGCGATGTTCTTGCTGCTGCTCTCGGTTGCGGTATTCTTTTTTCCGAATGCTATGGGTCATCCGGACAATTATATCCCTGCTAACCCGATGCAAACGCCAGCGCATATTGTTCCGGAATGGTATTTCTTGCCTTTTTATGCGATTCTACGTGCGGTCCCTGATAAGTTAGGCGGTGTGCTGCTGATGTTCGGCGCGATTGCAATTCTTTTCATACTTCCGTGGCTTGACCGCTCGCCAGTGCGTTCTGCACGGTTTCGTCCGGTTTTCCGCATCTTCTTTTGGCTGCTCTTTATAGACGCAATTGCGCTTGGCTATCTTGGTGGCAAGCCTGCGGAAGGCATCTATGTGACGCTTTCACGGATTGCCACAGCATGGTATTTCCTCCATTTTCTTGTCATCCTGCCGATGCTGAGTGTATTTGAGAGTACCAAACCCTTACCGAAATCGATCTCAGAACCTGTTCTGGCAACGACAGTGGCTGCAGAATGATGCTTAAATTAATCTTTACAACGATTATTTCGGCAATTTCAGTTTTAGGCATGTCCGGAACAGCAACAGCTGCGGGGGGTGGCGACGTCACTCTGCTTAAGAAGGACTGGAGCTTTTCTGGAATTTTTGGGCATTATGACAAGGCATCAATGCAGCGAGGGTTTCAAGTCTACCTCGAGGTTTGTGCCGGTTGTCATTCGATTGAATATATGTCATTTCGCAATCTGGCTGACCTTGGCTACAACGAAGCTGAGATCAAGGCAATTGCCGCTGAATATGAGGTGCAAGACGGTCCTGATGAGGACGGTGAAATGTTTATGCGGCCGGCGCGTCCTGCTGACCGTATGCCGAGTCCGTATCGAAACGACAATGAGGCTCGCGCCAATAACAACGGTGCTTTGCCGCCTGATCTTTCGCTTATCGCCAAAGCCCGAGCACATGGTCCGGACTACCTTTACAGCCTGCTTGTTGGCTACGGGGATGCGCCTGAGGGTGTTGATGTACCTGATGGGATGTATTACAACAATGCTTATTCTGGAAATTTAATAGCAATGCCACAGCCAATTTATGGCGATGATGTCGAATATTCCGACGGCACGTCTACTAACGCCGAAGCGCTCTCTGCTGACGTAACACATTTTTTGATGTGGGCTGCAGAACCGAAGCTTGAGGTGCGTAAGCGCATTGGCGTTGCTACCGTATTTTTTCCTTAGCATTTTCCTAGTTATGTCCTACATGGCGAAAAGGCGGATTTGGGCTGACGTCCACTAGGCCAACTGAGCAATTGGCGACCCGAGAACCCCTAGCTTTAACCCTTTGGTGGCTAAGGTTTCGTCCAGATGCGAAGTGGGACAGAATTTAGTGCACTACGTGGCGCTTCAAACATTGAATCGAAAATGAAATACGTCGCCGTCTGCAACTTTGTAATCTGATCCTTCAATCCGCAATTTTCCAGCATCTTTTGCGCCAACCTCACCTTCGTTAGCAATATAATCATCGTAGGCTATTGTCTCAGCGCGTATGAATCCACGCTGGAAGTCAGTATGTATAACTCCAGCGGCCATTGGTGCCGTGGCGCCTTTTGCTACGGTCCAGGCACGTGCCTCCTTCAACCCAACAGTAAAGAAAGTCACGAGGTCAAGCAGCTTATAACCCGCCCGTATCAGGCGCGCTAGGCCGGTTTCTTTGAGACCTAGCTCAGCTAAAAATTCGACCTTATCCTGGTTGTCCAATTGGCTTATTTCAGCTTCTATCGCGGCTGATACGATCACATGTGCTGCACCTTCCCCAGCGGCTTGCACGGCTACATCCCTGCAGAAGGCGTTTCCGCTCGCCGCCTCACTCTCGCCAACATTGCACACGTAAAGAACCGGCTTTGAGGTAAGCAATTGCAAATGAGGTACACGTAGCGCCTCGACCTCGCTAAGTTCGGTTGCGCGCCTGGCTGGGACGCCGTCGGAAAGCTGGGCAAATAGCTTTTCCATCAGCGTCAAATTGCTTTTTGCCTCGGCGTCACCGCCTCTTGATTTTTTCATCAATCCTGACATCCGGCGTTCTAGGGATTCGATATCGGCGAGCATCAACTCAGTCTCGATGGTTGCGGTATCGCGTATTGGGTCGACCGACCCCTCCACATGTGTAATTTCACCATCCTCGAAACAGCGAAGCACATGTGCGATAGCATCGACCTCGCGAATGTTTGCTAGAAACTGATTGCCGAGCCCTTCGCCTTGCGCTGCACCGCGGACAAGTCCTGCGATATCAACAAATTCTAACTGGGTCGGAATCACGTTTGCCGAATTTGCGAGCTTAGCCAGCGCATAAAGGCGATTGTCGGGTACCGAAACGCGGCCAGTATTTGGTTCGATGGTGCAGAACGGATAATTTGCAGCATCGGCGTTAGCGGTCTCTGTTAGTGCGTTGAAAAGGGTTGATTTGCCAACATTTGGCAGGCCAACTATGCCGCAGTTAAATCCCATCTTGCCTAGTTCCGTCCATGTTTATTGTCTGTGGTTGTTTGGTTATTGGCGCAGGTGCCAGAAAGGCCACCCGGCTCTGAAACCCCTCGGTGTCATGGTTGACCAGCCGTTCGGCCTCATTGGCCATAG
>CACNSW010000037.1 GCA_902623185.1 uncultured SAR116 cluster alpha proteobacterium | reverse complement strand
GAGCCGAGCACCTATCATGCAGTTGCCAGAGCGGCGGTGGCACTTGCTGACACGATTAGCGCAAAAGCCATTGTGGCGTTCACCACTTCCGGTAACACGGCAGTGCGGATTGCCCGCGAACGCCCACAGATTCCGCTTTTGCTCATGACGCCTAATCTAGCAGTCCAGCGCCGGCTGATGCTGCTGTGGGGAACGCAGTCCGCGGCCAGCCAACTCACCAATGACTATGAGGCGGCAATTTCAGAGGCCATAACCACTGTTCAAGCTCGTAAAATAGCAGCATCAGGTGATCATATTGTGGTCATTGCCGGCATGCCTTTCGGCGTTGCCGGCACCACAAATTCGATGCGTGTTGTCTCGCTGTAAAAGGGAACTTATTTTCCATCCCAACACCGAAAGTTTCTAATTGCGTGCATGTGTTTTTACGGTTTCATATGTTTTGAAAAAAGCGGACGTGGGTGACCGGCTGGCTCCAGCTGTCAACTCGAGTAGCCGCCTTTTTCCAAACCATTTGGATTAGCAAGGTCTGCTCAATCAATAGCTGTCACGGGGGACAAAATGACAACAGTTGGTTTTATTGGACTTGGGAATGTTGGTGGAAAGCTGGCGGGCAGCATTCTGCGTAATGGAATGGAACTGAGGGTACGTGATCTCGATAGAGGTGCAGCAGAGCCCTTTCTCGAGGCCGGAGCGCAATGGGCCAACAGCCCAAAGGCAATGGCCGAAGCTTCTGATATTATAATCACATGCCTGCCATCACCCGCGGCAAGTGCAGCGGTAATGGAAGCAGATGACGGCATTCTGGCGGGCCTCTCAGCTGGCAAGGTGTGGGCTGAGATGAGCACTACAGATGAAGTAGAGGTGAAGCGTCTCGGGGCAAAGGTTCAGGCGGTTGGCGCATACCCCGCGGATTGCCCAGTGTCAGGAGGCTGTCATCGGGCTGCAACGGGCAACATCGCCATTTTTGCGGGATGCGATCGGGATGTATTCAATCGGCTGCTACCGGTGCTGACCGTTCTAGGAAGGCGAATTCTACACACTGGGCCACTTGGCTCGGCATCGGTCTTGAAGGTGATGACCAATTATCTAGCAACAGCCAATTTGATCACCCTTTGTGAAGCACTCGTCACCTCCAAAATGGCAGGAATGGATCTCAATGTCGCCTATGAGGCGATCCGCATTTCCTCAGGAAATTCCTTCGTTCATGAAACCGAAAGTCAAGTAATCCTGAATGGTAGCCGTAATATTAATTTTACCATGGACCTTGTGATTAAGGATGTGAGCCTATTTAAGGAAGTGGCTGACAGGGTCGGAGTTCAATTGGAAATATTACCAAAACTGCTTGAAATTTTCAAAGATGGACAACATCGCTATGGCCCGCGTGAATTGTCACCTAATATCATCAAACGTCTTGAGGAGGCCTGTGGAATCAATATTTTGGCACCGGGTTTTCCCACAGAGATAATCGATGATGAACCTGAAGAAGCTGGCCATGAGGTAATCCCTAACGGTCACTAGCTGCAACTCGTACTCGTTACTGCTTTTTCTACACTATAGCGGCTCGCCCTGAAGCCGCTTTTTTAATCTAGCAATAATCGTTTTGACCTGCTCCATGTGGGGATTGTGCCGCGTCGCCGCCTGATAAGCGAGCAATGCACCCTCAAAGTTGCCCTGCTCGACATGGATCATGCCGAGCCCAGCGAGAGCACCAAAGTGTCTTGGTTCAAGCTGCAGCACCCGGACGATATCTTGCTTTGATCCATCTAGATCACCTCTCATGAATCTAACCGTGGCCCTTTTGTTCCAGACCTCGGCAAAATTAGGTGCTACTTCAGCGAGGCTACCAAACAAACGTTCAGCATCCGTTAACGCGCCAGCATTAATTAAATACATACCGAACTGCATTTTTTGATTAACCTGTGCATCAGCCTCATAGGAAGTCCATCGGGCCCAAATCTCTTGTTGTATCTCTATCGCTTCCTCTTTGCTTAAAGTGTTTTTTAAAGCTGAAAAAAGCAGATTTAACTTAGGGTCATTCTGGTCAGCAGAGGCAATTTCATAATTCAGACAAAAAATCGAAAGGCACAACACAAAAAACACGTTGGCAATATACGAATTCATTAGCACCTCGACTCAAAAAATGTTCAGTGAATTTTATATAATACAAGTAAACGTCAAATGGTTCTCGCAGATTTTTGCAGACTCACGTACGAAGGGATTGCGTTTCTTATTCACCTAATCAATAAATTCAATTATTGATGATTAATAATTTTCTTACGCAATTGAAGACCTGCTGGGGTGTGATATCGTTAATATTAACCTTAAGCGATTCTTTTTTAGAATTCATTGAGTTCACGCAAAATATTCTTTCAGAGTTCAACACGGGGAGTTTGCTTGCGTAGATACGAATGCAATTCAAGTCAACAGCAGCGGCTATGTTGAGAAGGCTTGTATCATTACCAATGTATAATTTTGAGATTTTTGCAATGCCAATCACCGTATCTAATGGTTGATCGAAAACCAAAATTACTCGTTGTTCGTACGCTCTAAGTTTTTCTTTTATGTATTGCCCGTATTGAGTCTCATTCGAACTGCCACATAACACAAAAACACTCAACGGAAACTCATCAGCAATTTTTTCCACAAGAAGAGCAAAGTTATCTAGTGACCAACGTCTATCTGCTGTGGTGGCGCCGACGCCTATAAATAAGACTTCACGATTTTTTGGGACTAATTTTTTTGCAGTTTCCACACTTACAGAATTTACTGTTATTTTGGGGTGGTCATTCGATAACTCAATGCCTCTTTTTGACATAAACAAACGAACCGCTTCTCGGGGATGAATACCATTGTCTTTTCGTTGAAATAGGTTAGGGCCGCTAAGAAACAGGCTCTGTTTTCCCATCCCATAACCATATCTCTTGCGGACGCGTGCCAACCAGCCAACTGCCGCGTAGCGCCAGCTTTTGTGTAAAATCCAAATTTCGTCTGGATTTACCTTCCTCACATCCAACCATAACCTAATAAAGCCTAAAATGCCGTCGTGCTTTCCTGTCTTGCCGCGTTGTGATCGGCAAAGAGAAATCATACGTAGGCCCGGATGCTCCGACAAAATCGTTGCTGCACATGCGCTTGGCTTTGACATGAAAATCACTTCGTGTCGAGTTATAGCCTCGTCAATCCAAGGTTTTACCCAGATCAAATCACCGATCCCAATCATAGGTTGGATCATTAGTATCTTTTTCTTTACTGCAATTTGATGATTCATTCGCACCTTGGATGCCTCTTGCCTTCAACAAAAAACGTAGCTTTGCGATTTATTTCTTTTTCCTTACTACAATTTCAATTTGAGCCAACGCATCACTTTTGGCAGTCTGATCGATTGGGTAGCCTCTTGATAGTTGAAATTTCAAAAATTTTTCCCGGAGAGACCGGTTGGCAATACGCCTTGCTATACTAGAAACTTGTCTATTAAAGAATGCTCTGTGATTTTTCGGCTTCGCTCCGCGAGGAAAGATGAGGTCATAATTATAATTTTCGTCGTAAATACGATTTTCAACAACCTCAGCATTTCTTAGGTTTTCACATTCCTTCAATATATCTATCGACACTGGTGACCAACTGCCATTTTTGCCTATTCTAAACGTAGCCTTGTGGTCATTGTTGAAAATGGATGGCCAATTAAATTGTTCGTACAAGTCCTCATGTGGGACTACAGTTACCATAAATCCTCCTGGCTTGACCAACTCCCACCACTCCTTGAGAGCGGTAATTGGATCGTGCATGTGTTCTAAGCAGTGGCTGGAGTGAACACAATCGTAACTTTCTGGGTTGCGATATACGAGTATGTTATTTGCGTCACCCTGAAGTTGGTCAAAAACCTCCGCGTGCCCTACGACTGGATCTGAACCAGCACCGATGTCGATTACTGAACCACTGAAATACCTTTTGAAAAACAGATGTGAACGCAAAGCATTCGTTTTACTCGCTTCAGTCGCCATTTTTGCTCTCACTCTCCCTGATAGACAGTTTTTTATTTCGTAATAGCGTTTATAATTATCGAGAAGATACTTCCAGTAATCATCATGCTAAACTGAATGGCCAATCCAATCATCATCTTCATCATGCAGTTAAGCTATATCATGACTCATCGACGAATTGGGCATAGGATCTTAGCCGATCTTGTTACATTTGATTATAAAACAATAAAAACAAAGGAACCTTCAAGGGATTGACAAAGCTCCCAAAAAATCTAGGTTTTCATCACGACTGTAGCGGATCGCACGCGCTCCCCCTTAACTTTTTACTAACCAAGCAAAGCTTAAAATGTCGCCACTATTTTCCTGTGTCAAAGATTTCAGAATTAGCCTGCAGAAATCGACCAGAATAGAAAAATTGTTTTTTTTGTTTTGGGCATTAGGCCCTTTTGTTTACCTCATTGAACGGACCCCAGCCGATATTTGGTTAACCCTTTTAGGTATAGCATTTTTAGTTAAATCCTATAAAGAAGCTAATTGGTCCTGGCTATTTGTGACCTGGGTAAAATGCGTTGGGGTCTTTTGGGCAATTACTTTAGTTGTTTCGGCTATATGTATAAATCCAATCTATTCTCTTGGTGAGGCGATAGCTTGGATACGTTTTCCACTTTATGCGGCAGCCTGTGCATTTTGGTTGGGCAATGACAGGTCCCGTTTAAATATGATGTTTGTAATTATGGGCGTTGCGACAACGTTTATGATTGGCATCTTATTTTTTGAGCAATTTTCAAATTACATCGAAGCAGGGCACGCTTTGAAGCGTCTCGAAGGCCCCTACGGAGATTTTGTACCGGGCTCATTTCTTGGCAAAGCAATGATGCCCCTAGCGATAATTCTTGCGGCTCAAGCGATTACTAAATCCCTTTTTAAGGGTTTTGCTTTAGCCTTGATGTGTGGCGCAGTTGTGCTTGGAACACTCATTACAGGAGAAAGAGTCAACACAGGACTAATCAGCATCGGAGTTTTTCTGGCTGCGTTAAGTTTAACTCAAACTAAGGAAAACATTAAAAGGCTAATTTTGTTTGGATCCATTGCCCTGACGGTTATTGGCAGTATTTTATCAGTACCTAATGGAATTGGTAGTCGTTTTTCGTTCAATGAAAATCCTGAGCTCTCTAACTATTTCGACAGCGCCTATTGGTTTTCTGTAAGGCCTGGCGTTGTAGCAGCTTTAGATGCACCAGTCACAGGAATTGGTGTTGGCATGCATCGACTGATCTGCCCCGATATTGCAAAAGGACCGTCGTGGCTTAAGGGAAAAAACGAATGCCACCCCCACCCGCATCAGTTTTATGTTCAATTGGCAGAAGAAACGGGGCTTTTTGGCTTGGCAGCTGGTTTAATTATGATTGGTTCAATCATAATTAAAACCGCTAGTGTTAGGAAAAGCCGGACCCTTTATTCAGGTCTGGCATGGATCCCACCAGCCCTGTTATTTTTTCCTCAGCCATCAGCTGATTTTTTTGGTCAGTGGAACAATCTGTTCCTTTGGTTTGCTGTGGGGCTGGCCTTGGCTATGGCAGAGGATCGAAAAGCAGATGCCACCTAGCCCCTGATTTCTCGCCGCCCGCTTGGCCAGGACAAAGCATGCTGCGCTGACCAGCGAGATATTCATCAATAACTGTCTGCATCCGCTCCATACCAAAACTGGCAAAATGGCCAGCATGGACCCTACTACCAGGCATTTTTTGAAGCCGCCGCAAACTCTCGCAGAGTTGATCCTGAACAGAATAGTAAAGATGGTCATAAAGTGGGCCGTCATACAGTGTGTCACCCGTAAATATGATACCTCTCACTTCTTCCCTCAGGGCAACGGAGCCAGGGGTGTGCCCCGGAACATGAGGCACCTGAAAAACCCGATCACCAAGGTCAATGACATCACCATTACCAACCGTTCCAGTCAAGGCTGTGGGCTGATAACACCAATCGGCAACATCAAACCCATCATAGGGTTTTTGCCTGATCGACTGCGCCTCCAATAGATTGGCCACTGTCGTCTCACGTGTTGGATTAGAAAAAATTTTTGCCTCGTTAGCATGCCCCAACCTTGTTTCAAACTGCCACAACCCCCTTCAAGGTCTTGGTGGCTGTTAGTACAAATTGCTATGACCAGGCGTTCAACCAGCAACCGTGATGTCTTTGGTGATCGGCTGCAATCCCAAACCCGTATCGATGATCAAATCACGGTCCCTACCACGCACATGCCAGATATTGCGTCGCCAATCAATGGCAACATGTGCCTCCAAGATGTGGGATACATTGTCATCAAGTTTATTGATTTTGTACCAGCTAGGATAGATCACCATGCCTCCTTTAATTAGAGTCGTTAGCAAAGAAAATAGCATTTTAGACCAGGCGTCAGCTTAACCGCTCTAATTATGCATGTAGCAAGTTCAAGATCACGAGCGCAAAACCAAGAAAACGGGACTGGCTTAAATTAATTTACACGAGCTATTGTACAAAGATGTTACCCAATTGGGTAGAATAAGCTCCCTGGAAATCCCACCTGAGTAGAGCAAAAGGTAAATTCGTGTCCAGCTTCGCCGTCTATCTCAGCCTATTTTTTGCCGCTTTTCTAGCAGCTACAATTATCCCAGCACAGTCAGAAGCTGGTTTGTCTGTGCTAATTCTTACGAAAAAACACAGTGTTGGTGTTTTGGTCATAGTTGCTGCCGCTGGCAATGTTATGGGGGCTGTTGTAAACTGGTGCCTAGGACGTTGGATAAACACTTTAAATGATCGCATTTGGTTTCCAATGAATCCCGTGCACTTGGCCCGGGTAACGGGTTGGTACCGTAAATATGGCCGCTGGAGCTTGCTTTTGAGCTGGATTCCTTTCATTGGCGACCCTATTACCGTTGCTGCTGGCTTGCTCCGCGAGCCTCTGATATCCTTTCTTTTGATTGTTGGCTTTGCCAAAACGACACGTTACATCTTAGTCGCTGCAATCACGCTGAATTTAATCTGATACTCAGATTTTGACACATAGGCGGTGAACATCCTATCCTAAACCAAAATGTACTTTTGAGAGTTTGAATGCGGATCATTTTTTTTGCCACGCTACTTGGCCTGTTGTTAATGCCTGCGCACGGCCATCAATGCATTCTTTCGGGAACAGATGCGTCTGAAATTGCCATCTACAATGCATGTAAAAATGACCTTATCATGGGGTTGGATAAACATACCTTGTTACCTGACGACACAACCATCAAAACTGAGCGGGCCAGCGAAAGGCTAATCCTGCTGGAATCCGAGAATAGGAAGTTGCAGGCAAAGCTTGATTTGCTTCGCAGTCGTCTACTAGATTTAATAAAAGATCTTTGAAACTGGAGACGCTGATTTGGATGACAGTAAAAAAAAATTTGCACGGTTAAGAGCCGAGCAACGCACCATAACAGCGTGGAATAATCAACTTCACAATCTAATTGACACCAACAACAGCAATTTTGAGGATAAGGTAGCTGTTTTCAAAACGCTTGTTCATGCAGATCAAGTGCGCTTCAACATGGCACTGTCAAAAATGCTTGATGAGAGTGAACAGAATGACTGAACTAAGCCACTATATCAGTGAAATGCTCGGCACTCTCTAGATAGATGGGAAGCAAGTGCCCATAAAGCTGTATGGGCAGATCTGATAAGCCTGTCAAATCAGGCGATTCGACATTGGAAAAATCCAAAAGACGCTCATCTCGACCTCAGCTGGGTAGATCTATATAATGAAGGTCCTTATTAAAACCCCTAGATTTTAAATCTTTAGAGCCAGGAAGCACATCAAATCAGGCTTAGTATCAAGCGCGGAGTGTGCTTCCAAAAACCACTTTACCACGCTTTAGTTTCAATCATATGTACCAACGAAACCATGATATAAATATAAAATCCTACCTTTACTTCAAATCTTGTTTTAACAAACTAAAGGCGGCGTTTTTTTGACTCTTACATATGCCTTGTCGGCAGGTGAATACTAAATCCGCGTTGGATCGAGGAGGTACCGGCAAAGTCCGGCGCGAAAAACGGCAACTATCTGTGGATGGTCGTCCAGAATTCGGTATAGGACAAGATCAGCCAGTTTTCCAGGAGCGATCTGGCCACGGTCAGAAAGTTCCACTGTGTTCGCTGCATTGCCAGATATTAACGACCAAAAATCGACCATAATCTCAGGATTGTTGCCAGCGAGCTTTGCCACAGCGGCAAGTTGTGAGCTGTAGTAGTAATCGGATGCAAGAACTGAACAAAAACCTCGAGCAATTGCACTTGTGGCATCGACAGCACCCGTATGACTTTTGCCGCGAAGAACATTTGGTGCACCTAAAACAGTCGCGTCACCAGCATTGGACGCAAAGCGTGCTGTCTCATCAGTGATTGGAAACTCACAGACTGATAAGCCAATGGCCCGATTTGACATACGTTCAGCAGGGCTTCTCTCATCATGAGCGAAACAGGTAACACCCTTCTTTTCCGCTAGATCAGCCAGATGACTAATTGCCGCTGGTATCTCATCCACCCTCGACTCAAGAGCACTGATTCGATCGATATATTCCTCCACTGAAAGGCCAGACCGAGCGGCATTCTTAGCCAGAATGTGTGGTTTCATGCCCGATAAAATGGCACTAATATGATCATTAAAGGCCAGAGTCGGTGCCGGATCAAGATCAAGCCAATTTTCAATATCAGCCATAGCTTCCAACGTGTAGACCTCCCAGCGGATTTGTAGTCGTAACTCGCATGCACAGTGCGGCTGGACTTTTTTTAGAGCGGTAACAATTTCACGTGCACGTTCAATGCTGCGCAAACCCGGTTCCCAGGAAACACTCATCGCCAAATAGGCAGTTGTGATTCCATTGCTAATCAATTCACGATCGGTTGCTAAGAGCGCTGTTTCCAAATCGAACTCAACACCATTGCGTGGTGCAATATATCGTTCAAATCCATCGCCATGAAGGTCGATGATTCCAGGCATGGCTATCAAACCAGACCCGTCAAACGGACGCATCGCCGATGTTGGCACTTTACAAATCAGTCCATGAGCAATGGCAATATTATGAGCGCCATACACACCGTGCATCTGGGAATTTGTACCGGTGATGATCCAACTATCATTCATGATACAAACTTCGTAAAATAATCCATCAAAGACCAGTCATCTGAAAGGTGGAAAAGCATCTTGCGGTTCGCCGTCATCGATATGGGCGACACTAATTGACATATCAATCGCAGTCTACAGATTTGCCAATTGTTTGTTTCCTAACCTTTGTGGTAGCCATAACACAGAAATTTCTTACCTTAGGATAAAGATGACCGAAAGGGGTTGCACATGCCGATTTTACTTGAGCAGGCGAAGAGCATCATCGAGGAAAGCCTGTCTAAAGGCCGTGATCTTGGCCTAAAACCACTCAGCGTCGTCGTTTTGGACGAGCGGGCCTCTGTTGTTGCCAGCATGTCAGAAGATGGGGTCAGCAAGATGCGGGCTAAAATTGCGTATGGCAAAGCGAATGCTGCTATCGCCCTTGGTATGGGAACCCGGGCGCTGATGAACCGGGCTGAGCAACAAGCCTATTTCATTCAGGCCATTAACGGCCTTTCTGGTGGTGATATGGTACCCGTGCCCGGTGGTGTTCTTATCCGCGATAGAAAAGGTGTCCTGTTGGGTGCTGTTGGAATTTCCGGGGATACGTCAGACAATGATGAGGCAGCTGCATTAGCCGGCATTGCAGCGGCAAAGTTGTATGCAGAAACAGGCTAGCCATGGCGCAATCAGGCTGACGAAATCTGGGCAATGGAAAACGCCTAGTCTTAACAAACCGAGTCACCCATAACAGCTTGTTGACCCTCGAGATAAAAAAGATGCTAAAAAACAGAATATACACAATGAATTTTGGGTCACTGACCATACCGATCACCGAAAGCACACTCTACACATGCCTTTCGTAAGATTTTACCTGCTGTAAATTCATCCCCTGACAATCTCATTTATTAAAACAGCGATCATGAGCCCCGCCAGAAATCATCTGCTACCCCGATTTTCAAGAATGGCACTAATAAGGCTACCATTTGAGTCCATTAGCCCATCAATCACATTAAAGTGATGGCGATCTTTTTCATGCCTTACAGTCACCGGCACGCCGAATCCACCCCAGGACAGTGCCAGTAAGTCAGTCTGCCTAAAAAATTCTGGACGTTCTTCTGCACCAACCCAAACACTCACCTTAATCTGACCAGCCATCACTGGAGGCAACGGGGTCAAAAGGGCCGGGCTCTCATTTGCCGCAATATGGTCGGTAATGGCTAGAAGATTATTCAATTCGGTGAAAAGAAGTGGCCGCAGATCATGAACACCGCTGATTGAGGTGACTGTGACGATGCGTTTGACCAGTTCTGGAGACAGCAACCTCTCGCCACTAATGAGGCGCGTAACCAAATGGCCGCCAGCGGAGTGACCAGCAAGATAGATCGGCCCATTAACATGACTTGTAGCCACTGTGACAGCAGCAGCCGCATCCCCACAGATTTTGTCCAGCGTAACCTGTGGAGCCAGCCGATAACTCGGTAAAGCCACCGCAAAACCCCGCCCAAGCGCACCTGCGGCTAGATGCGACCAATCGTCCTTAGCAAAAGCGCGCCAGTATCCCCCATGAATAAACACAACTAAACCTTTTGCCGGTCTTTCTGGATAAAATAGGTCAAAGCGCTGGCGCGGGTCATTACCATAAGCAATATCGAGCTGCTTTTGTGGCCAGGCATCACGAAATTCTACCGCTTTCTCAGGCCAACCCGAAATGAAGCGGTCGGCGTCTGGAATATGCGTCATATTGGCATAGGCGTCATCAAAATCCATCAGTGCGTCCTCTTTTGTTACGCTAGTGGAGCCCTCAATACCATTAGCAATAACGTTCCGGGCCAATCCATTGGTCATCAGAATAGCGATCACCATGCGCCCAACCAATTGGTAGAACGTTGTCAATGCGTGCCATATCCTCAACTGTCAGGCGCAATCTAGCTCCGGCACAAAGTTCCTGAAAATGGGTAACTGATCTAGTGCCAGGTATTGGAACAACATGGTCTTCTTTATTTAACAACCAAGCGATTGCAAGCGCCGCCGCAGAGGTTCCAAGATCTGCTGCGAGAGCCCGGAAACCAGCCGTAGCTTTTACATTTGCACTCAGATTGGGCTCGATGAACCGCGGATTGGTGCGCATCCATGCCATCTCGGCAATTCGCTGCTCATTATGTGGCCTGTCGGTTAACAAAGATCTGCCGACTGGTGAAAAAGCAACAAGCGCCGAGCCCAGTTTTCGTGTTGTCTGAACAAGTCCCATTTCTGGGCTCCTCACTGAAAGAGAATACTCAGACTGAACAGCCGCGACCGGATGAACCGTGGTTGCCTTTAAAAGCGATGTAGGGGCTATTTCAGAAAAACCGAAGGATTTAATTTTTCCTGCTCTGATAAATCCAGCGAGCGTCTCACTCACCTCCTCGATAGGGGTGGCGGCATCACGGCGGTGAACGTAATAAAGATCGATGCTATCAACACCAAGACGCGCGAGTGTTTTGTCGAGTTCAGACTCGAGATAGGCCGAGCTGTTGTCAAAATAACGTTCACCCAACTCCTTGTTGCGGGCAATACCGGCCTTCGAGGCAATCGAAAACAGCTCATGGCGGCGCTTTCCTTGTTTCGCGAGAAATGTGCCGATGACGGTCTCAGAGGCTCCAAAACCATAGACGTTAGCGGTATCAATATGGGTGACGCCTTCATCAAGAGCTGCACTCAGAATCGCATGTGACTGAGTTTCATCGGTCACTCCATAGAAATTACTGAATGACATCGCGCCAATTCCAATTGCAGAAATTTTGGGACCCCCTATGCCTAAACGCCTTTTCTCCATGACACAAATCCCCTACGCATTAAATCAGATAGCGAGCATAAAAAGTGAATTTGTAAATTGCTATAGGTTTCGCCAGTAACACCTAAAATATGCCACGTCAGTCACTAGAGCCAATGCAATTGAAATTTATCAGGGTGACTTCAGGCAGTACAATTTTGCCTTTGACTAGGATCCCATAAAACCCGTGGAAATGCCTGCAAAACAGTCTGTATCGGTCCAATCGACAGCAGTGACCCTGTTCTAAGCGCCTTTAGCCCGAGGTCTGCGCGTAAAATCACATAAAAAATGAAGCGCATGCATCAAAAAAACTGTATCTTTGCAAAGGATCAATTGCGCGGGGCGTGTTTGCTGAGAATGCGCTGCAAGGTACGCCGGTGCATTCGCAAACGGCGGGCGGTTTCAGAGACATTCCGGCCACACTGCTCATAAACGCGCTGAATATGTTCCCATCTGACGCGGTCGGCGCTCATCGGATCCTGTGGTGGGGACGGCATGCCGTCACCAGATTGCAGTAGCGCAGCAGCAATGGCATCGGGATCCGCCGGCTTCGGCAAGTAATCCAGCGCCCCTGCCTTCACCGCTGCGACTGCAGTCGCTATGTTTCCAAAGCCCGTCAACATCACAATCTTACAATCCGGACGTTTTTTACTCAAGTCCTGGACAAGGTTGAGACCACTGCCATCTTCGAGTTTCATATCGAGAATCGCGTAAGCTGGAGCTTCCTTTCGAACAATTTCAGCGCCCTCGGACACTGACCCTGCATCAAGCACATCAAAGCCGCGGCTTTCCATGGCACGACGAAGCCGATTGCGTAACGGGGCATCATCATCAAGAATCATCAACGTTTTGTTTGACATGGTGTATTTAACCTGTAACTGACCACCAAAAAATTGAGGCTCTGGATTAAGCTACAGCGGCGCTGACACGGCAGACAGAGGTAAAATTATCTTTACTTCTCCGCCGCCTGAGCCGCTGTTTCCAAATAATATTGAGCCGCCGACCGCCTCAATCAAGGTCTGGGCGATAAAAATACCTAGTCCACGGTGTCCTTCATCACCCTGCCGAGTTGAATTCCAAGGCTGACCAGCGCGTGACAACACGTCTTCAGGAAAACCATTACCATCGTCCGCAACGATGATTTGCAGGTTTTGTGAACTATGACTGGCCGACACCGTCACACGTGAATTGGCAAATGTTTCTGCATTCCGAAAAACATCATCAAGAGCCTGAACGATCTCTGGCCGACGGCGGATTTTAGGTAAATCGTCTGATTCGTGTGGCCTGATCTGAATAAAAAAAGCTACCTCACTTTTCTCAATCCGTTCATCAAGAATTTCCCTTAGCAATGCCGCCACACTGAGCTCTGTGTCTGCGTCTGGACTTTCAACAAGCCTGTACTCATCCAATTCACGCAGAATAATTCGGCATCTCTCAGCTTCTGAACGCAAAAGTTGGACATCCTCAAAGATTGGATCATCCATATGAAGTTCACGTTCAAGCTCATGAGTAATTATTGTGATGGTATTTAGCGGTGTGCCGAGCTTATGTGCCGCCGATGTTGCGAGGGCACCCAGTGCAACCGCCTGCTGCTCCTCAGCAAAATTAAGGCGTGCCTCGGACAACTCCTCATTCAACCGGCGCGCTCCCGATGCCACCCACCAAGCATATGCACCGATGAAAATCGCTGACAAAAGAAGCGACAACCAAAGGCCGGCAAGATAAAGCTCCTGACTCAGGATCGGTTCATCACCCCATGGCAGTGGAAAGTTATAAACAGCAAGCACACTGACGCAGAGAATAACAAGCCCAACCAAAACAGCCGCCTCACGCCGCCGCAATATCGC